>JAEUUV010000258.1 GCA_016787285.1 Saprospiraceae bacterium
AAAAATCGCAAACCATGTTCAATCCAATTGATGCAATCTCCGGCTACCACCCCGCAATGCAGGCATTTTTTGCCACTTTGTTCACCTGGGGCGTCACGGCAGCCGGTGCTGCGCTCGTGTTTTTTTTCAAAACCGTCAGCCAGAAAGTGCTTGATGCCATGATGGGTTTTGCCGCAGGTGTGATGATTGCGGCCAGTTTCTGGTCGCTGCTGGCGCCGGCGATCGAGATGAGCGAGGAGGTGAGCGATTTGCCCCGCTGGGCGCCGGCGCTGATCGGATTTCTGGCGGGCGGCATTTTCCTTTCCCTGGTGGACAAGGTGTTGCCACACCTGCATCCCAGCCTGGCCATCGAACAAGCCGAGGGCATTTCGACCCGTTGGCGGCGCAGCGTGTTGCTGGTATTGGCCATTACGCTGCACAACATTCCGGAGGGACTGGCGGTAGGCGTCGCATTTGGAGCCGTGGCGTACGGATTACCCAGCGCTACCATCGGCGCAGCGGTGGCGCTGGCCATCGGCATCGGGTTGCAAAATTTCCCGGAGGGCACCGCCGTGTCGGTGCCGCTGCGCCGGGAGGGTATGTCGCGCGGGAAAGCGTTCTGGTATGGCCAGCTGTCGGGAGCGGTGGAGCCTGTTTTCGGGGTGCTGGGCGCTCTGGCCGTGATGTCCGCACAGGCATTTTTGCCCTATGCGCTCGCTTTTGCGGCAGGCGCCATGCTGTTTGTGGTGGTGGAGGAACTGATTCCGGAGTCACAGCGGGCCGGCAATACCGATCTGGCCACGATGGCTACACTGCTGGGTTTCAGTGTGATGATGGTGCTGGATGTGGCGCTGGGATGAGGTTGATTGGTTCGATTGATTCGATTGATTCGATTGATTCGATTGATTCGATTGATTCGATTAAAATTGAGCGATGGCTATGCGTACCTCATTAGCATGAGGGCTTTTTGGAAAACGCCGCAGGTACTCGATGCCAAGCCGTTTTATTTTCGAAATATCCCGGTCGCTGCGATCCATCTCGGTAGCCAAAATCTGAAACTCCAGTTCGTCGCGCAGATCGGTGTCGGGGTATCGGGTCAGAATCTGTCGAAACTGACGTTCCATGTCGTGCAATGCCCCGTCGTCATATCCTCCTTCGCCGCAATAGTAATGGGACCAGTACAAGTACCCGGCGTTATCGGCCAGGCGGCTTTGGGGATAATTTTCAGTAAATGCGTTCAGCGCTGCTAGTGCTATGGAATAATCGCAGCAACTCTCGTTTATGAAACATGACGTTTGACACACCGTAATCAGAGATGCCGCCTGGAAAAAAGCCAGGGAATCAGGCGGCAGATTTAATTTTGTCAAACTATCGGTTCGCGACACATGGGTGCGCACGCTGTCGAGCAGGTTGTGGTAGCCACTCCAGTCGTCCTGTGGCATTGGAATTCCAGCGCCGTACAGGCTGTCCAAAGCCAGCACCCCGGCGAAATTCTGTTGCCGGAGCCTTTTGCAAACAAGTGACCGGAGGCAGGCCTGCCGCTCAGAAAGCGGCAACGCGGCATCGCCGAGGCAGGAATCAGAGGCCCGAGTGGGAGTCGTTTGTCGGGCAGCCGTGGTATCTGAGACCATATTTTCCGGCTGGACGGTTGCCTCTTGCCGCGATTGGCAGGCGGACGTCCAGCCAAGGGCTACGAACACAAAAAGAAGGTGGAAAAGTAACGAAACCCGGCCGGCAAGGAGGTTGATCCGATTCATTTCTGTCGCTGTTTTTTTTAGGCAAAAACCTGAACAGGCGGGGTTTTATTGCACACTAACCAACCGAAAGGTGCGACGCACCCGAGTCGAACTTTCTCCTTTGTCATTTTACAGAAATCCGTCCACTCTACGGGAGGTGCTGCACCTGCTACTCACTCCCGTAACGTGGACGGATTTCTGCGAAATGACAAAAACGCGACTCATCACTCATCACTCATCACTCATCGCTCATCGCTCATCGCTCATCACTACAACGCCGGATCGGCCACAAAACCCGTGAACAGCATCGTATTCGTGGGAATATGCCGCAGCACAAGCACGAAGGGGCGATCGAACCGGAAGGTGGGCGGCAAGGAGGTAATGCCGAAACCGATGGACGTTACTGCCGCGCCTTCAGCGCCTTTTTCATCTACTTCCAGCACCGCTTTGTGTTTGATCTGATTGATAAAAATATTCTGTGCGGCCGTGCCCATGGCGGTAAAATCGGCGTCGCGGTCGGAGAACGCCGCCAGCATGCCGAGGTTTTTCAGGCTATGGATGATGTCGTTGTCGTAGGCGAGTTTCAGTTTCGGGAAACGCACGTCGGCACGGCTGTACTGGGCATTGGTATACAGGTTTTTCCAGATGTCGGGCGTCAGGTTCAGGTGCCAGTCGGTAGCCGTGTTGGTCTGGGACGGCTGGATCAAACTGAAACTGAAGGTCGAGTCCTTGAACGGGATGTCTACGAGGTTGTGCTGGGCCGTTTGGGCAAACGTGAAATTGCGGTCGGCATTCACAAAATCCACCTGGATGACCGATCCGTCGGCTTTTGTGAACGGGGCATTGTCGGTGAGTTCGGTCGAAAACCCTGTGGCCCAATCGGCTTTGAAATGCAGGGCATTGATGAGGAAGGCGACGTCGTACACCGTGATGCGTTCGAGTATTTTTTCAATTTTCCCTTTGGTGCTGGTCTTCACCCAGCCGTTGATCTGGTCGAGCGAACCTTGTTCGTTGCTGAAATCCAGGATATCGGAGCCGCTGTCGTAGTAGGTGGACAGTGCGGAAAGAAAGGGCTGTTTGACGTTGATGCGGTTCTCGTCGTAGAAATAGCGGTTCGATACGGTCACCGAGGGGTGGCCGCTTTGTTTGGTGAGCAGCGTGGTCAGGTCGCGGTGCAGTGTGTTGAGGTCGGACACGGAGCAGTTGTCGCAGCCCATCACGCCGAGCATTTCGGCCAGCGTCGTGCCCTTGGCGCCGTTGGTGGCCATGGTGAGAGCGGTCTGGATGCTGAAGGGCGAGATGAGCACGTTTTGGCCGGGTTTGGCGAGTTGTTCCTGTTTGAACAGGTCCCAGCCAAGTTCCTGATTCATGGAGGCGAGTTTTTCCACTTTGTCCACCGGAACAGGTTCCTGGGGTGGCGCGGTGTTTTCTTTTTTGCAGGCAGTAAAAAGCAGCAGGGCGAGCGGGATCGAAAGCAGTGATTTGTTCATAGCGTACTGTCGAATTTGGTGAGTTGATATGGGGTAGACGGGTAAAATAGTTGATAGGGTTGGCTGCAAATAATACAATCAGCGCCCAATGCTGAAATACGTTATTTTTGGGGCGCTTTTTCAATAGTCAATCAAACTTAAGTATGGAACGAAATCCGTTGCTGGATCGAATCTCCGTCAATCCGAACATTTGCTTTGGCAAGCCTTGCATCAAGGGAACACGAATTTGGGTGTCGCTGATACTGGATATGTTAGCAGCCGGGAATTCGGTTGAAGAAATATTGACCTCGTATCCTCACCTGAAAGAGGACGATATACGAGCGTGTATCGCTTATGGCGCCGCGATGAGCCGGGAAAATTTTGTAGAAATAGATTTCATGGCAGCATGATCCGCAAAATTAAATTGGACGAAAATTTCAGTCCCGCCTTGACCATGATTTTCCTGGCCGCCGGATTTGATGCGCACTCAGTTTTTTCAGAAGACTTGTCCGGTGCTTCCGACGACGTAGTTTTTGATACCATTTGCGCTGAAGAACGCATTCTGGTAACATTCGATACTGATTTCTGCAACATCATTCGGTATCCTCCCGAAGAAACCGAGGGGATAATAGTAGTTCGACCAAACAGGCCGGTCAATCTTGAGATCATTCGAAGTTTTGCTGAACAAATACTCGAATTGCTGTTGACACGAGACCCCAAGGGATGCCTGTGGGTTTTAGAGCCTGGCAAGTTGAGAATCAGAAAGCCTGATGATTTGGGTTTTTTTGACAAAGGGCCTGCTTGAAAACTTTTTTTGCACTACTCCCGCTCATACACCGAAATCCGCGTTTGCCCCTTTTCCGTGTAACCGGCCAGCGCTTCCCGCCAGACGTACCGCGTCTTTTGCTTGGGCGTAATATCCACAATGCCCGCCAGTTTGTACTGCATTTTGTACTGATTAAACCAGGCAAATACTTCTCCGCTGGAGTGCTCCTTGCGCAACCACGACAGTGGCGAGTTGACATATACCAGGAATTTAGGTTTGCTCTGTTCCACCTCCGCAATCATCTCTTTTTGCATCGCCTGACTGAACGCCTGGTTCTCCATCAGCGGGTACATGTAGATGAATCCCGTGGCGGGCAGGCGCCGGCTGTAAAAACAGATTTGTGGCTCGGAGCCGATCACGGCAATTTTATCGGCTTCGGTTGTGTTGGCCTGCAGGAATTCGGCAATCTTGAGCGATTCCGGGAAAGGGTTGGCCGTGCCGAACATGCGGACGCACAAACGCTCGGGACTGTCTTTGAAAAAGTGTTCCCGAAACCTGCCTACCGCCGAAAAAAACATGTAGCCGAAAAAAGCATACGGCAATACCGCCAGAAAACCAAGTTTGTATTTGGTCAGCAACTCCTGAACAAAGTACAGCGCAATACCAACCAGCAGACCCAATGCCGGATACAACACGATGAAATAGTGCGACCGGAAATACAGCCCTGGCACCACGCACAAGGTGGAAAAAAGCGCGAGCAACAGGATTGTCACGGAATTTTTGCGGGCGGCCTCGGAAAAAAACACGGCTGCCAAACCCGCCGTCCCGACAATCCAGAACAGCACAACGCCGGTGCTGAAGATGGAAAAGTTCGCGTTCAGGGTTGTCCAGGCTTCGCCCCAGGATTTAATCGTGGCATATTGGCCGGCGTATTCCACCGTCCAGTGCCAAAAATTGGCGAAACTGCCCGTAAGCACCGATACAAGTATGAGAAACAGGTAGGGTAGGGTAGCGCCGGCGCCAAACGTAGCGAGTGCTGTCGCGCTGCGTTTCAGGTCGCGCGGGTGGCGTTTCCATTCGTGCAGCGCAAGCACCGTCAACCCGAAAAGCACGAGGAACATGGCGTGCTGTTTCATCACAAACGACAAGCCGAAACAAAGCCCGCTTGCTCCGAGTCGTTTCCAGGTGGGCTGTTCAAAATAATTCAGGAGCAACAGCAGGCCCCCCAGTGCCGCCACGGCATTGAAATGCGTGGCATGCGCGGCAACTCCCAGCGAATACGGCGCCAGCGTCAGCAGCGCAAACGAGGCTGCCCCCAGTACCCCAACCGTGTCGTTGACCAATTTTTTCCCTACGGCAAACAGCAGCACGATGCTCGCCAGATTTACCAGCAACAACCCCGCGTGAATACCCGTGGGGCTTTGTCCGAAAATCAGCATGATCAGGGCGTAGGCATAGTAGGTTCCGGGCAGTTTCATGTTGTAGGCCATTTCGTAGGGTGGGATGCCCTTCAAAATGAGTTGCCCCATCAGCGCGTACTCACCCTCGTCGCGTTCGAGTGGAAGTGACAGGAGCCGAAATCGCACAAAAAACACGAGCAGCAGAACAACCGCCAGCGTGCCGTACACGAGAATTTTTTGTAAAGGAAACCCGGCTCCTGCAGGTGTTGCCGGAGTGGGCCTTGCAGCAGATTGCCGGGATTTGGGAGTCGGGGCCGGGCGTTTGTTGGAATGTTTCATCGTTTTGTCCGGACAGGTTGGCTTTGTTTGAAAAAGAGCACAAGATTGGACAAAGTGCCGGACGTGTGCAAGAAAAAGTGTCTCAACGCCGGAACAGCGACGCCGGCGCCAACAGGTTCCGGTACGCGCCAAGTAACCTGCGTGCAATTTCGAGATTGTCGAAGTTATCGGCACAAAATACCTGTGCGCGTTGGCCGATGCGCACCAGATCGGCGCCTTGTGCATAACACAAGTTTACGGCGCTGTAAAACGCCTCGGGCGATTCGGCCACCAGGGCTTCCTGCAGGTGCCGGGCGGCAATGCCTTCCATACCGATCGGAGTGGAAAGCACGACTTTTCCCAACGCCATGGCTTCCAGGATTTTGGCCCGCATGCCACTCCCGGCCAGCAAAGGCACTACCAACACGGAATGCCGGTTGATAAAATCCACTGCATCGGGCACCTCGCCATGCACGTGTACGCGGGGCAGGCGCAAGCGGCGCACCCAAGACGGGGTGTTCCGTCCGGCAATGTGGAAGGTCAGTTCCGGAAACGCGGGCGCCAGCAGGGGTTTCCAGACTTTTTCGAGAAACCACTTCAGGCCTTCGACGTTGGGCATCCAGTCCAAAGAGCCGATAAAAGCCAGGCTGAGCGGGCGTTCGAAACTGGCCGAATCGGCCAGATAATCCCGGCAGTCGAGTCCGATGGGAGTCACTACGGCCGGTTTTTTCAACCCGAGTGCCCGGAAGTGTTCTACATCGCGTTCGGTGATGCCCACCAGCAGGTCGCATCGGTTCAGGTTGTCCTGCTCGAATTTTTTCAGGCGGGGGGTAATGGTTTGCAGGTACCACTTTTTGAGCGGGTTGCTGTTGGCTGCCACACGCTCCCAGATTTCGTGTTCCACGTTGTGTGCCCGCAAGGCCACGATGGCCGACGAATGTTGCCGGATCAGCGGGATATAGGGCGCCAGGTACAGGGTTTCCAACTGCACCACATCGAACCAATCGTTGTGCAGGATTTCCGTCAATTTATCGGCAAAATCCTGGTTTTCAAAACGCTCAACGTGGTATGACCGATCGGAAAACAGGTTGGACAATGCGGCCAGCGGGCGAATCCTGTTGTCCACATCCACGGTGTGCACGGCATCGTAATGCCCCAGATCAGGAGGGAGTTTCCCCGCCTCGAACCGGTGTTTGCTGGTGTTCATGGCCAGCAGCGTCGTATTGCAACCCAGTTCCTGAAATGCACGCGCCATGAACGTCACGGCGATACTCTCGCCGTCCTTGAGCGGGAACGGAAACTTTTTACAAAGCTGTAGAATCTTCATGACGGATGATAGACGGGCCTGCCGCCGCATCGGGAAAATGCGTCGCGAAGGTACGCGGGATTGTACAGGAAGGAAAAAAGCCGGAAAAAAACTTGGGTTGTCTGTGGAATTCGCTTGCGGCAACAATGGCAACGCGGAGTACGCTGATTTTGCGGATAGCCGCGGATTTTACTGCCGAGCGCGGCAATAATGGCAACACAGATGACGCGGAATTTTCGGATGGCCGCGGATTTTGAAAATCTGCGAAAATCCGTTTGATCGGCGTGCTCCGCGTTGCCATTATTGCCGCGCGCGGAAAATTACCCGAGGTACGAGCGCAGCGAATTGCGGTTGTACGCCTTGCGCAGCCGGCGAATGGCGCGTTCCTTGATCTGCCGCACACGCTCGCGGGTGAGGCCGTACAACTCGCCAATTTCCTCCAGGGTCAGCGGTTTGTAGCCGTTTAGTCCGTAGTACGACGCGATCACTTCCATCTCGCGGGGCGACAAAATGGACAGGCCTTGCGCCACTTCCTCGCGCAGCGACTCGGCCATGAGTTCGAGGTCGGGTTCCTGCGAATCTTCGGGCATGAACACGTCGAGCATGGTGGCTTCGCCCTCTTCGGAGTTGGACAGCGGTGCATCGAACGACACGTGCCGGATGCCGCTGCGGAGCATGGTTTGCACCTCGCGGGGCGTCATGTCGAGCAGTTCGGCCAGTTCCTCATCGGTCGGTTCGCGCTCAAACTCCTGCACGAACGAAATGTACGCCTCGTTCACTTTGTTGTACGAACCCACCTTGTTCAGCGGCATACGCACGATGCGGCTGTTTTCCACGATAGCCTGCAGAATGCTCTGGCGAATCCACCACACCGCGTAGGAAATAAATTTGAAGCCTCGCGTTTCGTCGAAACGTTTGGCGGCTTTCATCAGGCCCACGTTGCCCTCGTTGATGAGGTCGGACAAACTAAGGCCCTGGTTTTGGTATTGTTTGGCCACCGACACCACGAAGCGCAGGTTGGAACGCGTCAGTTTGTCCAACGCTTCCTGATCACCGGTGCGGATGCGGCGGGCCAGTTCGGCTTCGTCTTCGGGGCCGAGCATGGGAATTCGGCCGATCTCGGTGAGATACTTGTCCAACGCGAGGCTTTCGCGGGTGGTAATTTTATGGGTGATTTTTAACTGGCGCATATTGGACAGGAATTAAGTTGTTACTGTAAACGAATTTGACGCGAAAGGTTACCTCTTGGTGGCTAATTTTTTGTCAAACGTATTGACTTTTTCTGAAAAAGCCGGTATCAGCGCCGCGTTCGTGCAAGTGATACAATTTTGTTGCCAAAATAGTTGCGATTATACACGCCCTGTTTCGTCCTTTGATCCATGCAGCGCCCTGATCGTTCCCGAATTGCAGGAATATTTCACAACCTCGCCGATGCCGCCAAACGCGTGTTCGTCATCACCGGTCGGCGCGTTTCGGCATGGGTGCGCCGCTATCCGAAGACGGCTGCCGGGCTGTTTGCGTTGGGCATCTGGTGGCTTTTTTGCCTGCCCGAACCGATTTTCGACGACCCGGTGTCCATCGTGCTGGAAGATAATTCGGGCGACCTGCTCGGCGCCCGCATCGCTGCCGACGGACAGTGGCGCTTTCCGGCGCAAGACACCCTGCCCGACAAGTACGATGCCTGCGTGGTTGCGTTCGAGGATAAACGCTTCCGTTGGCATCCGGGGGTTGACCCGATCAGTCTGTTGCGGGCGCTGTGGCTCAATATCCGGCAGGGCCGCGTGGCCAGCGGCGGCAGCACCATCACGATGCAGGTGATCCGGCTCTCGCGCGGCAACCCGCCGCGCACCATTCCGGAAAAACTGTTGGAAATTTTCATGGCTACCCGCCTCGAACTCACCCGCTCAAAACGCGAAATCCTGTCCATGTACGCCGCCAATGCACCTTTTGGAGGAAACGTTGTGGGGCTCGAAGCCGCCTGCTGGCGCTACTACGGCAAACGCCCCGGCTCGCTTTCCTGGGCGGAAATGGCCACCATGGCGGTGCTGCCCAACAGTCCGGCCCTCATCCACCCGGGTCGCAACCGCAACACACTCCTGCAAAAACGCAACCGCTTGCTGGATCACCTCGCTGCCGACGGCCAACTGTCCGAATCGGAGTGCGCGCTCGCGAAAGAGGAACCCCTGCCCGACGCCCCCCTTCCACTTCCCCAATTGGCGCCTCACCTGCTCGACCGGCTGGCCGCCCGCAATGCCAAAACAAATACGAGCCGTTTCCGCACCACCATCAACCGAAACCTGCAACAACGGATAGCGGCCATTCTGTCCCGCCGACAGGAACTGTACCGCGGAAACGACATCCACAACCTCGCCGCCGTGGTGCTCGATGTGTCCACCGGGCAGGTGCTCGCCTACCTCGGAAACGTACCCGGTGCCGGTGCCGAACACGGCGAACAGGTGGACATCATCGCCGCGCCGCGCAGCACGGGCAGCATTCTCAAGCCGTTTCTGTATGCCATGGCCCTGCAAAACGGCGACATTCTGCCCGGAAGCCTCCTCTACGATGTGCCCACTGCACTCGGGCGCTACAAACCCGAAAATTATTTTGAAACCTACGACGGCGTGGTGCCCGCCAAACGCGCCCTCGTGCGCTCGCTCAACGTGCCGTTCGTGCTCCTGCTTCAGCAACACGGGCTGGAAAAATTCCACTTCGAACTCAAAAAACTCGGCATTTCCACCCTGAAAAAACCGCCCGCGCACTACGGCTTGTCGCTCATCCTCGGCGGCGCGGAAGCCAACCTGCTCGACATCACCAACATCTACGCCTGCATGGCTCGCCGCCTCGGCGCGTTTTATGAACGCGACGGGCGTTACGGCGCCGCCGACTTTCGGCCTCCGGTGTTTTTCCACTCCAACGATGCGGAAGAACCCGCCGAAGCAGAGCAACCCACTTCGGACCCCGGCATACTCGGCGCCGCCGCCATCTGGTTTACGTTTGAAGCCATGCAGCAGGTGGAGCGTCCGCTCAGCGCCGGCGAGTGGCAGTTGTTTCAGGCAAGCCGGCAAATCGCCTGGAAAACGGGCACCAGTTTCGGCTTCCGCGACGCCTGGGCGGCAGGCGTCACCCCGCGCTATGCGGTAGGAGTTTGGGTGGGAAATGCCGATGGCGAGGGACGGCCCGGACTCATCGGCGTGGATATTGCCGCCCCCGTGCTGTTCGAAATTTTTGAACAACTGCCATACGCGGGCGCCTGGTTCGATCCACCCTACGACGATATGGTGCAGGCTGCCGTGTGCCGCCAAAGCGGTTTCCGGGCAAATCAGTATTGCGAAGCAGATTCCGTCTGGATTCCCAAAAAAGGCCTGAATGCCCGTGCCTGTCCGTACCACCAGTTGTTGCACCTCGACCCCACCGGCGCCTGGCAGGTACACAGTGCCTGCGAAGCACCCGATGCCATGCAGCACCGCCCCTGGTTTGTGCTTTCTCCCTTGCAGGAGTACTATTTCGTGCGGAAAAATCCGGCATACCTGCCGCCGCCGCCGTTTCGGGCTGATTGTATTGCTGCGCAAACAGCACCTGAACAGACGTCCATGCAACTCATTTACCCCAAAGACCCGACCCGAATTTATGTGCCGGTGGACCTCGACGGGCGCCTCAGCAGCACCGTGTTTCAGGTGGCGCACCGAAAACCGGGCACCGAAATACACTGGCATCTCGACGGTGCGTACCTTGGCAGCACCAAAACCTTTCACAGCATGGCGCTACAGCCGCCTGTCGGCAAACATACGCTCGCACTGGTGGATCAGGACGGCAACCGCGTGGAACAGGCATTTGAAATTATCGGAAAATAAAAACAACTCACACAACATGAACCTGAAACACACCCTTCTCCTCATGCTGTTCCTGCCCGCCATGTTCAGCGCCGCCGGCCAAACTGCTGCCGACACCATCGAAGTTCGCAAGGCGTTCGGCACCGTGTTCCGCTACAAAGGCAAGAACCAGACGCCAAAACAACTACTTGACCTGATGGCGCCTATTCCGGAAGCGTACAAGGAAATGGAAATTGCCCGGAGCAACAACACAGCGGGCACAATCTTTGGCGCCATTGGCGGCTTTATGGTCGGTTGGCAACTGGGTTCCGCCATCGGTGGTGGCGACCCGAACTGGAGCCTCGCCGCCGTTGGGGCGGGCGTGATCGTCATCTCGATCCCGTTTTCCACGGCATACACCCGGCACGCCAAAAACGCCGTTGCGCTGTATAACGGCAGTCAACGGCACTCGGCTCTGGACGGCCCGGAACTCCACCTTGGCATGACCGGAAACGGCATGGGACTGCGTTTGTCCTTTCCTTAACCTGCTGTAAATATCATGTTCGCAAACATCGCGCTCTTCCTGACCTTCGTTGTTTACATCTCCCTCGTCCAGTTCAGCAAAATAAAGCCACCGGGCGGCGACTACGGTGTGGGGTACGCCTGGTCGTTTATTTTTCTCGGCCTTGGGCTTTTTATCACCAGCCTTTTGGCGACCATAGCCATAGGCGCCGGTGGCGGGTTTTCGTGGGCGCCCGGTCAGGGCATCGGCGGTAAACTGCTCATCGGCGTCGGCTGGGCGGTGTTTTGTGTAGCCACGCTGGCCTGTGCCAGTTACCGCATGGGGCTGCCGGATGAATTTCCGTTCTGGTTGCGCTGGATTTTCCAGAGCCGGGGAGTAATCTGGTGGCCGTTGCTGAGCCTTGTGCCGGCAGTCCTGCTCGCCAATCCAAACCTGGCGTCGGCTGGTTTGTCCGACAAAGTGCAACTGCTTATGAAAGTGGTGTTTTGCCTCAACGTAGCCTTTTGCCTGTCGCTCTATTGGGGCTACAAGCAAGTGCAAGCCCGCAATCTCGCCGCCCGCATCGAAGCCGACGACCAGCGCCCGGACTGGGAGGAGCGGAACCGCGTAGCCTGCATTGCCGACACCACTGCTCGGGAACTCTGGTACGCGGGCCACTCCGCAAAAACCGGCGTGCGGCAAAATGCCTTTGTCAAAGTCACCTCCGGTTCCGAGTGGCAGGCCGATCTGTTGCGCGTACTCTCGGCGGAAGACGACCACTGGGAACTTTACCCCTTCACCGCCGACCACAGCATAGACCTGCCCGCCGGCTTCGAGGAAGCCCTCGAGCAGAGCATCCGCCGGTTGGCCAAACAAATCCGGGAGAAAAATGCCGATCGGAGTTTTCAAAAATCGCTCGAAACGGACGGCCTGAACATCAGCCGGCTCCCGGAAGTGCTCGACCAGTGGTTTTTCGACGCCCAAACGGACTTTCGCCCGGCCATGCGCGAACTTCAGGCGGCGATGGCGGAAACCCTGCCGGGAGCGTTGCCCAAAGAGCGTGCGGCGGTGGAGGCGTGGCTGAAGGCGCACCCCTGAGGCATGGCTCAGAGCATGTTGGGGATTTTCTGCCCGTGGTAAAACCCGGAAAGCAACAAATCGGAATCCATGGAAAACTGCGCTGGAAATGCTTTACAAAAACATGAAAACAATACTGGTACAGATACTAATTCTGTTAAACTTCCACAACGCTTTCGGCCAAAAGAAAGCCACTATAATAGATAGTGAAACCCGGGAGTACATACCATATGTAAACATTTGGGTAGAAAACGAAAATATTGGAACAACATCCAACGAGCAAGGAGCCTTTGAATTGAATCTGGAAGGGGCCAAAAACATCGTTTTTTCGGCAATTGGATTTGAAAACATGAGAATCCATTCGGATTCAATCAAGGATTTTGTTGAGTTAAAGCCGCATCCCGTTCAGTTAAACGAAGTCATTGTCAACTCAGAAAGAAAGGCACAGGAATTAGTCGTTGGTAAATTTAAAAAATCTAAAATCAATACATTTTTTGGGTGTAGTTCAGCAAATCCTTCGATAGTTGCCAGATATTTTGAGTACAAAGAGATGTACAGCAGGACACCTTATGTCGCCCGGATAAGATTTTTAACCGATAGTGATGTGAAAGATGCCAAATTCAATATTCGGTTATATGCAGCCAATGAAAAAGGAGAGCCGAAAGATTACCTTTATGATAAAAATATAGTGGTGGTTGCAAAAAAAGGAAAAAAAATAACAGAGGTAGACCTTTCGGAACTGAATATTATATTCCCAAAAAATGGATTCTTTTTAGCATTTGAGTGGCTTATTATTGAGGAAAATAAATTCGAGTATAAATATACGATGGAGGGTTCCAGAAAAAAGATGCATGGAATTTCATACGAACCATCCTTTGGAATTGAACCTCACACTGTTGATACAAACAATTGGATTTTTATTCGTGGCAAATGGGATAGCGCAGGGAGGTCTTTACGAACAGTGGGGGATAAATACAAAAACATACATTCTATTGCGGTTGAGTTAACTTTGCGGAACTAAAAAGCACATGTGGCCAGCGGGGGGTGAGGGGGGAGCCGACAAAAAGCAGATTTAACGAAAGCCGGCGTCTACTGAAAGACAAGCGTCAATATCTTTTTTAGTTTTGCGAATGAAAATATCCGCTGCACTATCCGCGCTCCTGTATCTTTTGCCTTTAATGTCTTTTGCCCAACACCTTTATGATGCCAGGCAATCGGTCATCCTCGAAGCGAGTGTGCAAGAAAATCCGCCCGCAGTGCGGCTGAACTGGGTACCGGATACCGCCAATGGCGGATATACGATCTGGCGCAAGGCCAAGGAAGATGCCGCTTGGGGAGATAGCCTGGTTGTCCTCGGGCCTGGGAGCACTTTCTGGGTTGACACCACCGTAGCTGTCGGTATCGGGTATGAATATCAGGTCATTAAAAGTTTGCCCGCCTTCCCTTACGGCAATGGCACACCGAATTTTGGGGCCGGATATCTTTATTCCGGTATCAAAGTGCTGCCCACCCATCATCGGGGTGCATGTCTGGTGGTGGTAGACAGCACGTTTAAATATAGCCTTGCTCCGGAGATAGCCCGGCTGCTCTCTGATATCCAGGCAGATGGATGGAATGCCCGGGCGATTTATGTCAATCGAAATGATGCCGTCACTTCCGTCAAATCTTACATAAAATCCTGGTCGGAAACCCATCCGGACAAGCAACAGGCGGTGTTCCTGTTAGGGCGTATTCCCGTACCGTATTCTGGAGAAATAGCCCCCGATGGCCATCACAACGACCACCGGGGCGCATGGCCCAGCGATGGATATTATGCTGAATTAGAGGGTGTTTGGGCCGATCAGACGGTCAATATCAATTCCCCCGGCTCGAGACAAGACAATGTTCCGGGCGACGGAAAATTCGACAACAATGTGTTTCCCGCGCCCCTGAAACTGCAACTTGGACGCGTGGACTTTGCGAATATGAGCAAGTTTCCTGAATCCGAGGAACAGTTGTTGCGCCGTTACCTTGATAAAGACCATGCCTGGCGAACCGGGAAAATGCCCGTGGTGGAACGAGCCCTGGTGGACAATAATTTTCAAGACATTGAGGGGCTTGGACAGACGGGCTGGAAAAACTTTTCCGCTATGTTCGGTTATGCCAATGTCAAAGACCTCCCATACCGGCCAACCTTGAGCAACCAATCGTACATGTGGTCTTATGGCTGCGGGGGCGGCGGACCTGAAAGCGCATCGGATATTTCCAACACCACCAATTTTACTACGGATTCGCTGCAAACGATATTCACGCTCTTGTTCGGCTCCTACTTTGGAGACTGGGACTATCCCAATAATTTCATGCGTGCTGCCATTGCTTCAAGAAGTTGCCTGGCAAGCACCTGGGCCAACCGGCCAAATTGGGTGTTTCATCACATGGCGTTGGGTGAGCATATTGGCTATTCCGCTCAAATGACCATGAGTAATGCCGGCCTTTATACGCCTCGTTTTTGGGGTCTTTACGTCCACAACGCGCTCCTGGGCGACCCAACCCTTCGGATGCACGTGCTTTCACCTGTAGAAAACCTGAGCGCCGATGAGGCTGGAATTCATGTGAAATTAACCTGGCAAGACCCGGCCAATGCTTTGGGGTACTTTATTTACAAAAAAACAGCGAACGACACGGCCTATTTACTACTCAACCAGGTTCCCGTGACCGATACGGTGTATTTCGACGCTTGCCCCGACTCGGGGTTCATTTCCTACCTGGTGCGCAGTGTGGAACTGCGAACGAGTGCAAGCGGAACGTACTATAATTTGAGCAATGGCATCCCTGTTTCTGTTTTGAATAACCCGCCTGATTGGAACCTTGAACCCGTCGTAACGATGTCCAATGCCGGGCAATCCAATGGATCCGTTTCTGTTTCTCCTCAAAATGGCTGCGCTCCTTATCATTATGTGTGGAATACGGGTGAAACCACCGCTGATATCCAGGGCCTGGATGCTGGTTTATATTGTGTGACGGTCCAAGATTGCCTGGGGTGTTCTGTATCTTATTGCGCAACCATTGAAGAAGTCAGCAATCTAAGTGGATTACCATCGCTGATGCATTCCAGGATTTTTCCCAACCCCGTTGGCGAAAAACTAATGCTTGAACTCCATTTTGATCACCCACAAGATCTTCAATTGGAAATACTGGATGCCCGGGGCAGAAGTATGGGCCGCCGGAAGTGCAGTGGCCAGAACATCCATTTGGAGTGGGATGTGTCATTCCTGGCAGCAGGGTATTATTGGCTGCGCATTGAAGGCGCGAATTCAGTGGTAACGTACCCTTTTGCAAAAACAAGCAGATAAAGGAGAATCTTGTCCCCGCTCGCGCGAGGATGCCACAAATCCCGCGCCCTGCCACACCCAACCAATCAAAGCAGAGAACATTTCTCACCGGTAAAACAAATCCTGTCCACCTATGCAACTCTTACTTTTCCTCCTCAGTACCATGACTGTGCTGTCTTCTTGCGGGAGGCAAAACATTTCTCCGGAAGCCAACCATGTCATGAACGGCCCGCTTTCGGCTATTGCCGTGGGGGATACCGTAAACGGAACAGGAAACAATATCATGACTGTCTATCAGGACAAAAAAAATAATTATTGGTTCGGAAGTTGGCAAGATGGATTGTACAAGTACGATGGGAAAACAATCCTTCATTTTACTACGAAAAATGGCTTGCCGCACCACAGAGTGGAAGATATTCAGGAAGACCAGTGGGGAAATTTATACTTCAACACAAGCGAGGGATTATGTACATTCGACGGACAAAATTTCAGGACATTGCACGCGAAAGAGAGTGCCGAATGGAAACTGGAGCCGGGCGATTTATGGTTCAAATCCTTGCAATTTGAAGGCAGTGTCTATCGGTATGACGGGAAAGAATTACACCGGTTGCAGCTCCCTGAGTCCCAACTTGGCAAAGACTGGATTTCAAAACACCCGGCCTCTGCCAATTCTTACGGGGTATATACCATTTATAAAGACAGTAAAGGAAATATTTGGTTTGGAACTGCCGCGCTGGGTGCATGCCGTTACAATGGACAATCATTTGACTGGATTTCCGAGGAAGATGTTACGGAACTGCATGATGGTCCATCGAATGGCGTTCGCTCAATTATAGAAGACAAGGACGGCCGTTTCTGGTTCAATTCCGCATATCGCTACGAAGTTTACGGCAAAAGCAAGGTAAATAAACAAACGTTTTACAACAGAGAAAAAAGCATCGGCAACCTGGATGGAAGTCCGGACAGCGATTTCTGGGAGTATTTGTCCATCGCCAGAGATAACAACAACGAATTATGGATAGCCACCTACAGGAATGGCGTTTGGCGATACGATGGAAAAAGAACCACGTATTACCCTGTGCGGGCCGATGGAAAAGACATTACGCTGTTCTATATATACAAAGACAACAAGGGCGGCTTATGGCTTGGCACACACGAGAACGGGGCATATACGTTTAATGGAAGGTCTTTTGAGCGATTCAAACCATGATACACTTGTGGCCAGCGGGAGGTGTTTCATAAATTGTGAGCGGCTCCTGTCAAAATCACACTTACGAGGCACCCACGTCTAATGCCCCAAAACTACCTTTGCGGCATGTTTTACCTGCTACATCGGCGCGTAGTCGCCCTCATCGTTTTTGCATTTTTTGCCCAAAATCTTGCCGCCCAGTCCAGCATCGCGCGTGAATGGAGTGATGCCGTCCTGCAAACCATGCAGGAAGACCTTGCCCGCCCTGCCGTGCAGGCGCGCAACCTGTTCCATTTTTCCGTGGCGCTGTACGATGCCTGGGCCGCCTACGATACCGAAGCCCAACCCTACCTGCTCGGCAAAACCGTGAACGGCTACACCTGTCCCTGCAAAGGCGTGCCCGCACCCAAGGACGTGGAAGCCGCCCGGCGCGAGGCCATGAGTTTTGCCGCTTACCGGCTGCTCACCGCCCGGTACTCGCATTCGCCGCAAGGCACAGGCGCCACCTACCGGTTCCGAGAACTGATGCAAAAACACGGGTATGACTTTCGCGACTACTCCTTCGACTACACTACCGGCTCGCCTGCCGCGCTCGGCAACTACCTCGCCCAATGTATCCTGCAAATGGGCCTGCTCGACGGCGCCAATGAGGAACACAACTACCTGAGCTCCGAGTACAAACCCGTGAATGCGCCGCTTGAGGTGGTCGTTCCCGGCCCCGGCAAGGTGCAGGACCCCAACCACTGGCAACCCGTGAAACTGAAACGCGCCCTCGACCTGGACGGATACCCCATGATGGAATGCCGCTGCGGAGGCAGGCCGCTCGCGTCGTTTATTGACACCATTGACCGCAGCGGGCGCCGCATCACCGGTACACAAACCTGCCAGACGCCGACCTGGGGGCAGGTCAAACCTTTTGCCTTGCGTGTGGAGAATTCAAAAATTTTCCTGCGCGACAGCCACGAATACCGGCTATACAACGACCCCGGCCAAGCGTTTTTTCCGCGTCTCGACATCGCCAAAGGCGTCGGCACCTCGAAGGATTACCAGTGGAACTTCGCCCTCGTAGCCGCTTGGTCGGCCCTGCTCGATCCCGCCGACACGACGCTGTGGGATATTTCGCCCCGAAGCATGGGAAATCTGCAAGGCTACCCCAAAAGCCTGGCGGAACTGGCGGGTTTTTACAACCTGCAAACCGGCCGCGACCCCGGTGCCGGGCACACCCTCAACCCGCGAACCGGCCAACCGTATGCGCCCCAAATCGTGCCGCGTGGCGACTTTACCCGCGTGGCCGTCCAGTACTGGGCCGAAGGGCCGGACAAGGAAACGCCGGTAGGAAACTGGCTGTCGCTGCTCAACTACGTGAGCGACCGCCCCGGCGTGGTGAAAAAGTTCAACGGCAAGGGCCGGCTGCTGAGCGACCTGGAGTGGGACGTGAAGGCATATTTCGTGCTTGGCAGCGCCCTGCACGACGCGGCCATTTCGGCCTGGGCCGTCAAAGGCCGGTACGACGGCCCGCGCCCGATCACCGCCTTGCGTTACATGGCCGCGCGCGGACAAAGCACCAATCCCAAACTGCCCTCGTACCACCCGGCAGGCATCCCGCTCATCCCCGGGCGGATTGAATTGGTGAAAAAAGGTGACCCGCTTGCAGGCGCCAAAAAGGAGCATCTCGGCAAAATCAAGTTTTACGCCTGGAAAGGCCCCTACGCCGTGGCCGATTCAACGCTCGACACGGCAGGCGCCGGCTGGATTTTGGCCGAAAATTGGTATCCCTACCAGGCAAAATCGTTCATCACGCCACCGTCGCCGGGCTTCGTTTCGGGACACGCTGCCATTTCCCACGCAGCAGCAGAGGTGCTGACTCGGCTCACCGGCGACTCGTATTTCCCCGGCGGAATGGGCCAGTACACGGTGCCGGCCAACAGTCCGTTTTTGCGCATCGAGAAAGGCCCGAGCGTGGACGTCATCCTGCAATGGGCCACCTACCGCGACGCCGCCGATCAGGCGAGCCTGTCCCGCATCTGGTGTGGCGCCAACGCACCTTGCGACGACATTCCCGGGCGCCTCATCGGCGTCGAAACCGGCACAGGGGCGTTTCAGTTGGCAAAAAAATATTTTTATCAGGACCGCGACAGCGACGGGTACCCGAGTTTTGAGGACTGCAACGACAACGACGCATCCGTGTATCCCGGCGCCCCGGAACGCTGCGACGGCGTGGACAACGATTGCAACGGAAAAACGGACGACGCGCCGCCTTGCGGGGGGGGCGGGCAATAATTTTTAGTCACTAAATTTTTATCACTCCTTCCGCTCCATCACCACAAGCACACTTCTATCGCTTCCTACGGTGAAAATCACGCCGAGATTGCCTTTTTCCCCACTCACCATACCGCCTTTCGGCGTTTTCATGGTTTGAATTTTAAACCCCTTGCTTTTCAATGCGGCCCCGTAACTATCCAGGGCCTCGATTCCGAGATTGGAGTAGTGTATGTTCCAGTTTTGACCGTCTTCCGTTTCGCTTGTGGTAGCAGCCACGATCTTTCCGGCTTTGATTTCGGGAATGTCGGCAGGCATATTGGTCGGCCATGTGTGTGCTCCGGCATGAATTTGCACCTTGCCGGATTCACTCTCGATGGTGACATCCTGTCCTTCGATGTCCACATCGGTTTTTTCACCGCTGCTCTGTTCGATGATTTTTTCCATGGACTGTTCTGCCTGTTTTTCCCCGGCTTGCCTGCATGCAAACACACCCGCTATTAGCCCGGTTATAACCGTCAAAAAGACACCTGTGCGGAAAATTGATACTTGTTTCATAAATAAATTGCCTTTTTTTGTGTCCCCGGTGCAATCTCGCTGCCGGGCAAGCAATCTCGGTGAGGCGCGGAGTTTATACAATGCCGGACGGCGGTAGTAGTAGTGATTATTGTCAAACTGCTGTCTATTTGCTCCATGTCTCCTTTGGTTTGGTTGCATTACCGGCAAACCGGTCTTTTTGAACACAATCACTCGTTTCAATCGCTATGCTCAAACACATTTCCTGCCTGTTTTTTCTCCTGCCGTTTGCGATCCAGGCCCAAAGCACATACAAACAACCGCCCGCCGATGTCGCCTCCATCGTGCTGGCTGCACCCACTCCGATGACCAGCACCAGCCCGACCAACGAGGCCGTCATGCTCGTGGATTACAACCCAAATCCCGGTATCGCCACTTTGGCGCAGCCTTTTCTGCGCCTGGCCGGCCTGCGCATCAACCCGACGCTGAACTGCCGCCAAAACATCACCGAGTACACCGGCATTACTATCCGCTGGCTGATGCAGGAAGCGCCGGTAAAAATCACCTTGCCGGCAGACGGCGCACTGGCCGGCATGCCCCGCTGGTCGCCCGACGGACGCAAAATCGCGTTCGGCATTCAGAAAACCGAGGGCGTGGAACTCTGGATGGCCGAAGCCTGGACGGGCGAATCACACCGCGTCGGCAATTTTTACCTCAACGACGTACTCGGCTCGGCTTTCGAGTGGATGCACGACAACGAGCGCCTGCTCGCCCGCATCGTGCCGCCCTACCGGGGGCCGGCGCCCGTACCTGCCCCTGCGCCTTCCGGCCCGACGGTGGAAGAAACCACCGCCGGCAAACTCGCGCAGGTGCGCACGTTTCAGGACCTGTTGCAAAATGCCGACGACGAGCGCCTGTTTGAATACTACGCCGCCTGCCAGTTGGTGACCGTATCAAGCAGTACCGCCAAGGTGGTGCAACTCTGTGCCGGCGGCCTGTACACCGACGCCGAATGGTCGCCCGACGAAAAATACCTGCTCGTGACCACCCTGAAGCGCCCGTTTTCGTATAGTGTGCAGTACGATGATTTTTCCCGGAAAACAGAAATCTGGGACCAGAAGGGCAAATTCGTGCGCACCGTTGCCGAATTCCCCGTCACCGACGATACCCCCCGGCAGGGTGTGGTGAACGGCCCGCGTGCGTTTCGCTGGCAAGCCCTGCACCCGGCGCGCCTGCTTTGGTCGGAAGCCCTCGACGGCGGCGACCCGACGAATAAGGCCGATTTTCGCGACAAACTTCTGCGCCTTGACGCCCCCTTCAGCGCCGACCCCACCGAGGTGCTCAAAACACAACACCGCCTTGCCGGCATGACCTGGACGGCGGAAAAAGACATCGTGTTGCTCGCCGAATTCGACCGCGACCGCCGCTGGAGCACCACGTACCGCCTCGATTTGAATAATCCTGCCGGAAAAACCGTGCTGTTCGACCGTAGCCTGCGCGACGATTACAACAATCCCGGCAGTCCCGTCACCACTCTTTTGCCCACCGGCGACCGCGTGCTGCTGCAAGACGGCGACTGGGCCTGGTTCAGCGCTGCCGGGGCATCGCCGAAAGGAAACTTCCCGCGTTTGGATAAAATCAACCTGAAAACCGGGAAAAAAGAAACGGTTTTCCAGTGTCCGGCCAATGCCTACGAGGAGTTTGTGATGTTCGACAGCAAAAACCGGGAGCGCATCGTGACGCGCTACCAGAGCAAAACCGAGCCGCCCAACCTGTTCGTCACCGACCTGAAAACCAAAGCCCGTAAGGCGCTCACGGCGTTTCAGGACCCTGCGCCCCAACTGACCGGGGTGGAAAAACGCCTGGTGAAATACACCCGCAAAGACGGGGTGCCGCTCTCCGGAACATTGTACCTGCCGCCCGGCTACAAGCCCGGTCAACGCTTGCCGTTGTTCATGTGGGCCTACCCGCTCGAATATTCCGACGCCGCGACCGCAGGCCAGGTGCGCGGTTCGGAAAATACGTTCACGTACTACCGCAACGACTCGCCGCTGTTTTTCGTCACCCAGGGCTATGCGGTGCTGATGGACGCCACCATGCCCATCGTGGGCGATCCGGAGACGATGAACAATACCTTCGTGGAGCAGGCCGTCACGTCGGGTCGGGCGGCGATTGACTATTTGGACTCGCTCGGCATCATTGACCGCACTCGCGTGGGTGTGGGCGGGCATTCGTACGGGGCGTTTATGACCGCCAATTTGCTGGCACACTCCGACGATTACGCGTTCGGCATTGCCCGTTCGGGCGCGTACAACCGCACCCTCACGCCCTTTGGTTTTCAGAGCGAGCGCCGTTCGTTCTGGGAAGCGCCGGAGGTGTACATGAACGTGTCGCCGTTTACCCATGCAAACAAAATCAACGAGCCGCTGCTGCTCATTCACGGCGAGGCCGACAACAACTCCGGCACTTTCCCGATCCAGTCGGAGCGACTTTTTCAGGCGATCAAGGGCAACGGCGGCAATGCCCGGCTCGTACTGCTGCCACACGAAAGCCACGGATACCGGGCGCGGGAAAGCGTGCTGCACGTGTTGTCCGAGATGTTTGAATGGGCGGATCGGCATGGGAAAGCAAAAGTGGAACGGCCATGATTGCCTTTTTGGACAAAGCCCGCACGATTGCCCCGGCAGGCTACAACCGCTGGCAGGTGCCGCTCTCGGCCTTGTCCATTCACTTGTGTATCGGGCCTTTTTGTAGGTTTGCACAGGCCCCGGACGATCACGTACCAAATCGAACACATAGATGGATACAAATTCAATCCGCGAACTGTTGGCCCAGGGCCAGACCCGCGAAGCATTGGACGGACTGCTGGAATGGGTACAACAAAACCCGCGCTACACAAACAACCTGACGCAAGTTCTGCAGGTGCTGCAAGGCCGGTATGCGCGCACGCGGCAGCAAGAGCAGAAAGGCATTCTGTCGTTTCAGGAAGCCCAGCGCGAGTACAACAAGATGAACGACACCGTCCTCTCCATTCTGAATGATGTGGAGGCCGGACGTATGCCGGCTATGGCCGTCCGCGCTCGCTGGATGCCGGTGTTTGCCGGCGTGGGGGTACTTGCTCTGGCGGCTGTAGCGCTCTGGTTTTTATTCGGACGAAATGGGACCGTTTGTCCCGACTTTGATGAACAGGATGCCCTGCACGTCCTGGTTTTTCCTTTTGATGCGCTCGACGACAATCAGGCATCCGTGGAAGTGCGTATTCAGGACGAAATCCGGGCACTTACTACCAAGGCGAAGATTCCGGCAGAAGTGGAAATCGGGACAAAAGGCGAACGGGATAAATCCTCCCTTGGCGCTGCTGAAGCAAACGGCCAAACCTGCGGGGCCGATCTGGTCATTTTTGGTTCGTACAAAGCCTACGAGGGCGATTCCATCCGGGTGCGATTAGGGTACCGGTTCCTGAAAAAAGGTGGCCAATCCGGCGACATACCATTCGTAACCTACCGGGATATCACCGAACTGACTGCCGAACGCGGGCTTCAAAACGCGTTGTTTTCCGTTTGCACGGCGGTGGCTATTAACAAAGGGAACTGGGCGTTTGCCCAACGCTGGATGGGCAAGATCAACGACAGCGACGCCGGCGACAGGCAGTTGGCGCAATGGATGGCGAAGGAAATGCCGAAGTGAGACATGAATTTGCAGCACCGAACACGCTGCCGGCTGGCTTACGATATAATGCGCCCCAAAAAGCACTGCAAACAATTGCCGGTCAGACACTTGGGCGCGTATTGAGTTTTAAAAATATTTCCGGCAATTGCGGGCAATTCGGGTAAAAGGACATCTTGGGGAGCACAAAAACCCACTTTCCGCTCTACTTTTGCCCCGCCCTGCAGTGGCCATGCCTGTGGCGGCAAACCCGAAACCTTCCAACCAGCACAACAAGTATGCAACAACTTCAAAACTATGTCCTTGGCGCCTGGGTCTCCGGCGAAGGTGACGGAACGCCCCAGTACAATGCCTACACCGGCGAACTCATTTCCACAGCCTCCGATGCCGGACTGGACTACGCTGCCATACTCGAATACGGACGCAGCAAAGGCGGCCCTCCGCTGCGGCGCATGACCTTTCCCGAGCGTGGGCGCATGCTCAAGGCGCTGGCATTTTACCTGCTGGAGCGCAAAGAGAAATACTACGCCGTCAGCCACTGGACCGGCGCCACCAAAGCCGATTCCTGGGTGGACATCGAGGGCGGCATCGGCAACCTGTTTGCGTACAGCAGCCTGCGCCGCCGTTTCCCCGATGAGCCGTATTTCGTGGAAGGCGAAACCATCCGGCTGTCCAAGGAAAACACCTTCGTCGGGCACCATATCCTGACGCCCAGACGCGGCGTGGCAGTACACATCAATGCGTTCAATTTCCCCATCTGGGGCATGCTGGAGAAAATAGCCGTCAACCTGCTCGCGGGTGTGCCCGCCGTGGTGAAATCCAGCGAACAGACTTCTTTTCTCACCGAAGCGATGGTGCGCGACATCGTCGCGTCCGGCATCCTGCCCGAAGGCGCCCTGCAACTGCTCGTGGGCCAGGGCCGCGGCGTCCTCGATTTCGCGCAAAGCCAGGACGTAGTCACGTTCACCGGCAGCGCTGAAACCGGCAAAAAACTGCGCGCACACCCGGCGCTCATCCAGTCCAGCGTGCCGTTCACGATGGAGGCGGACTCACTCAACGCCGCTGTGCTGGGCGAAGACGCCGTGCCCGGCACGCCGGAGTTTGACTTGTTTGTCAAAGAAGTGCGCCGCGAAATGGTCACCAAAGCCGGACAAAAATGCACCGCCGTGCGCCGCATCATCGTGCCGGAAAACCTGTTGGAGGATGTGCAGGCCGCGCTCACAAAAGCGCTCGGCCAAACCACCGTAGGCGACCCCTCGGTGGAGGGCGTGCGTATGGGCGCGCTCATCAACCGCACCCAACTGGCACGCGTGCGCGAAAAACTGGCCCTGCTGGCCGACAGTACGCCGATTGTGGCGGGCAACATCGAGCAGTTCGACGTGGTGGGCGCCGACCGCGAGCGCGGCGCCTTCCTGCCGCCCGTACTCCTGCTCAACGCCCAGCCGCTGCGCAAAACCCTCAGCCACGAAACCGAGTGTTTCGGTCCTGTGAGCACGCTCATGCCCTACAAAACCCTCGAAGAGGCCATCGAAATCGCCCGCATGGGTAAAGGCTCGCTCGTGAGCACCATTTGCACCTACGACCGCCGCATCCAGCGCGAGTACGTGCTCGAAGCCGCCGCCCACCACGGGCGCATCCTCATGCTCAACCGGGATTCGGCCAAGGAAAGCACGGGACACGGCTCGCCCATGCCGCTGCTGGTACACGGCGGCCCCGGCCACGCGGGCGGCGGCGAAGAAATGGGCGGTGTGCGCGGAGTGCTGCACTACATGCAGCGCACGGCTATTCAGGGTCACCCGACCGACATCACCAACGTATCCAGCCAGTACCAGTCCGGCGCCGCGCAGACCGAAACGCCGGTACACCCGTTCAAAAAACACTTCGAGGAGTTGTTCGTGGGCGAAACGCTCGTCACGGCCAAACACACCGTCAGCGAAGCCGACATCCACAACTTCGCCAACGTGAGTGGCGACAATTTTTACGCCCACATGGACGCTACGGCGCTCGAAGGCACGCCCTTCACGGGACGCGTGGCGCACGGTTACTTTGTGTTGTCCAAAGCCGCTGGCTTGTTCGTAGATGCGAAAAAAGGCCCTGTGTTGCTCAACTACGGCCTCGACGAGTGTCGCTTCACCAAACCCGTGTACCCGGGCATGACCATCGGGGTGAAACTGACGGTGAAGGAAAAAATCGAGCAGGAGCACGACCCGGCCCGCGAGGGCGTGGGCGCTATTCCGCGCGGCATCGTCAAGTGGCTGGTGGATGTGTACGACGAAACCGGCGAGACGGTGGCCGTGGCGACGATTTTGACGATGGTGCGGAAGCGCCAAGGCTAAAAAAATCGTGTATTTTTGTTGCTCAATCGCGAAATCATGGTCATACACCTTTCTGATGAATTGCTAACCCCGCTTAAGATGACGGAGGCAGACATCCGGCTTGAACTTGCCATAGCGCTTTATGCTTCCGGAAAACTGGCTTTCGGGAAAGCCCGTGCATTGGCTGGCCTGAACTGGATACGGTTTCGGCTTGCTTTGTCCGAACGAAATATCCCAATCCATTACGATCAAACAGATTTTGAAGCAGATTTGGCGGCAGTGGAGGCGCTTTCCGGGAAATAATGATGACTTAAATTTTGTACTTAACCGCAAAAAACGCAGCTAAACAAAGTAGGGCGGTGACGACAATCTGAGAAAGAGGACTCCAACTTAAAAACGGATATTTCTTCACCCATTTGTTTGAGGCAAGATAGCTCTTTAAAGTAGGGCTAAATTCAGAATCACCCATACTTTGAAGTATTCTTTCATAATGAAAGGCAATTTCTTTGTCTTTCTGATTTGCTATTGAAAGGTTATGCCTCCAAAAAAAGTAGACAAGAAAGATCGCCATAAAACCTCCTCCTGCACTGTAAAGTACAGTTTCATCAAATGCGATCTCTTTGCTCGTAAGAATGAAACCTGTAAAAGATGCTAGTGCCGTCCAAATTGCAAGCGAGATTTGAAATTCATATTTTCTCCGCTCATTAAATTGGTCCCATGCGCCCTTCCAAAGGATTGCTAAAGATTCAAAGCGATTTTTAGTTTTGTCGTCCATCGCAAACTTCATGTTATAGAGAATATGACTCAAAAAGTTTTGATTGCTCAAAAGTAAAATAAAAAACTGCATTGCTGATTACGTCTCCGCTATTTTTCATTTTGCAGTTAGTTGACAATTAAAATACATTTGAAACCAACAAGGATAACAAAGATTAGGATGACGACCGAAAAAAGGCGTAAATCGAATTGCTAATTCCCTTTACTTTTGAGCATGAACTTTCCATTTGATTCAGACCGGTTTCACCTATCTGTTAGGGTAGGTAGAATTATTTGGCGTAAACACACGTTGGAAAAAATGCTGCTGCGCAATATCAGCCGTGAAGAAGTAATGGAGGCATTGGTTCATGGTGAACTCATTCAAGTGTACGACTACGATCAACCATTTCCTAGTGTTTTGCTGTTAGGATTCTCCGGTGACCGCCCAATTCATGTCGTAGCGGCATTTGATGAAAAAGAAGAGACTGCTTACGTCATTACCACATACGAACCGGATGTAACCATCTTTGATGCGGACTTTAAAACAAAGAAAAAATGAACCACATTCCAACAGTTTGCCCGTTGTGCAATGGCAAAATCAAACCCGGCACCACGACATTCAGCCTTGACCTCCAATCGGGTGTGATCGTAGTGCGCAAAGTACCGGCGCACATCTGCCAGCAATGTGGCGAAGAATGGCTCGATGACGAACAGGCTGCCAACTTAGAGAAAATCGTTGCCAGGGCACGGCAACAAAATGTTCAGTTGGAAATGGTTTCGATGGGCTGAGCATACAGGGTATGTCCAGAAACGAGCCTATTTCTCACTCCTCTTTGTGAACTCTTGCCCGTTCGGGATTGGAGGGTCGCCAGAAAGTGAGGCTGTCTCATAAGTTGTTTTTCTACCACTAAAAGCACTAAAAAACACTAAACCACACTAAATTTTAGTGAAAATTTAGTGTGGTTTAGTGGCCTTAGTAGTGAGTTTTGACTTATGAGACAGACAGCCTCATTGTATCTTTTCAAATCCATTAGCCCGCAGCCATTGCCGCTTTTGCTTCGGCTTTGGTTTCGGTTTCCCCGAGGTTGGTGGTGCCGATGAAGCGATTGCGGTCGGCGGTATTCAGGTTCTTACGGCAAACAATTTGATACGCAGTTGAACTGCCCTGCCTGGCAATATAAACAGACCAGGCGAGGAAGAGCGCGTAGATGCGGAAGGTTCTCTCTCCGTACTTCTCCAGGACTTTTTCTTTGTTGCTGATCCAGTTGTTGTACCAATAGTGGATGGTCTTACCGTAGTGGATGCCAATGTTTTCCACACTGTGCACTTCGAATCCGACTTTTTCGATTCGTTGCAAGTCCCAATTCAGCGGCATACTCGCATCGGCGCCGGAGAAGATGTTTTCGCTCATAAAAAGGCCCCAGACGAGGTCCTGGCGGTTGTGCTCCTGAAAAAGGTGTTTTCGCTCACGTATCCCGGCAATTTGCAAATAGAAAAGTCCATCGTCTTCCAGCAAATCATAAATCTGTTTCATGAATTTTTTGAAATACTTGATACCGACATGCTCGGCCATTTCGAGGCAGGTGATTTTATCGTATTTTTTATTCGTGGGGATGTCCCGGTAGTCCATGCGCCAGATGCGGGCCTTATCAGGCGACACACCGTATTCTTCGATTTGCCTCGTGCCCCAATCGGCTCCGGCCTGTGCGATGGTAACGCCGGTCGCGTCCACACCATAGTGTTTGGCCATGTGTGCCACGAGTGTACCCCAACCACAGCCGATATCCAGTAACGACTCGCCGGGCTTGAGCTGCATCTTGCGGGCGATGAGGTTCATCTTGTTGTCCTGCGCAGCCTCCAACGACTCGTTTTGATTGTGGAAATAGCAGCTGGTGTAGATCATGCGCGGGCCAAGAAACCAGTTGAACAGGTCGTTCTTATTGTCATAATGGCTGCGCACGATGCGTTCATCCTGCTTCTTGGAGTGTATTACCACTTCGGGAATAAGCCGGGTCAAGAAAAACTTATAATGATGCCAGATATATTCATAGGTGAACAGATCATCCTTGTGCCGAAGCATTTCGAACAAATCAGTTTTAATGTCAATCCTCTCGTGAATGTAATCCTGCACGAAATGCCCCATCGCCGCTTTTTCATTGCGGTAATGCGCGCCGGCCCTGGGGTTTTTTACTTCAATAAAGTCGGATAATTTCATGGTCGTGTTTTAATTGCTGCTCGTTGATGATAGATTTTGCTTGCGTTCCATGCGCATATTTTCCGTTTGAAAGGAATGGCTAAACAATCCCAAAATATACACCCGAAACAAATACCAGGCAAAATTCTCTTCATTCAACCTGGGATCAATTTTATGAGCAATCTTGTCGTGTTTTTCTCTTAATTTACTCCAGTGAACACCGGGCGAAAGATGGTGTACCGTATGCAAGCCATTGTTTAGCAACAAAAAATTCAGCACCTTCCCTGTGATATTCCGGGAATGATTAAACTCTGATTCTTCGTCGGCATGAATATGTTGGATATAATTAAACACAAGGACAGTAAACAGCGACAATTGCTGCGGGATGATCACATAAACGACAGCTTTTTTCCAGTCAACAACCAAAGCAATGACGATCCAGGCAATCAGGCTGATTATTTGCAATAAATGCGTGTAAAATTTTCGTCGGTCATCATTGTATAAACCAAGGAGGTATTTCCCAACTGCTCCTTGCTGTTTCATTCCACTAATTGAAGGATAAGTCAACAAAGTCAGGAGATTGTTTTTCTCGGAAACCATGTAGGTTTTTGTGTAATCAGGCTCCTTATTGACATGTACATGGTGATTGGAGTTGTGCGTCGGTATCCAGGCGAATACCGGAAAACCATAAAAAACAGTAAGGAAATTATCGGTAAAAATATTCAGCCACTTCACCGTCCACATGGGGAGGTGTTGGTGGTTGTGTACTATCGTGGAAACAATAACCGCCATGAGCAATTGTACGGCATAACAAAAAATCCAAAGCGGGGTAGACATATTGTTGCCGTATTGCCACAGTAAAACCAGTGAACCGGCAGTAATAAACATGAATACCAAAGAGCGGATGTCTGCTTTATATCTAAGCATAAGGATGAAGGTGCTGTTTAACTTGTGTATTGAAATCCGCCATGCTGGTAATGGTGAACGAACAGGCGAGCGGGCACAAGGTAACTCCGAAAGCCGGTTGGAAAAACATCAGACCACATTTTTTCATTCCGGCGCGGAACTGCGCACCTCAATCCCACCACCCATGCGGATACTCGCTCAGCGGCGCAAAGTGAAATGCCTCCAATTGCTTGAGCGTCCGCTGCCGCAGATACCCGGCCCGGGTATTGGCCAAAACGGGGTGCCCTTTGGCCAGGAGTGGCTGGTACAGGTTCTGAAAACGTGTGAATTTCAGCGTCTTGTGACGGTGTGTTCGAGCATCCACAATACCGGCGGACGTTTTGCTCACGCTGGCCCTTTCCTCTTGTTCCTGGGTCAGCCAGATGTCACCAAGGGCGTGATTGCCGCGGTACACCCGTCGGATTTGTACCAGGGGCTTGTGTTTGTCCGATTCGCCGCTATGCTTGCGCCAAACTGCCACGAGACCCTCCCCCTCTACCGGTTCCCGTGTTGTATCGGCATTTTTTCCAACATCACTTCCGCCGATATATTGAGCGCGGGCTTTCCAGCCACTGGCGTCGAACGTCGTAACGGGCGCAGGCGGCGTATCCTCTTCCGCCCAACTGTGGTTTTCCCAGCGCTGTAGTGCCGCGCGGGTAGTCCATTGAGTGGGATGCCAGAGCAGCCAACTCAAGGCCGACTCCAGCAACAAGATTTGAGCATACGGCCCTCGAAGCACCGCCAACGGCTCGCCGGGCAACAACAGCATACCCTCCGGCGGCGCCCAGACATCCACACGCAACCGCATCCGCTGGAGGTGGTTGAGAAAACTCTCCGTGAACACAGCCTGTCCGCGGTCGTCGGTCATTTGCCCCATGCGTAAAATTACTGCCGGTGAAAACCGGAAATGTCGCACGTGCTCGGCCAGCAAGCCCGCTCCGCAGGAAATGGCGAACGGCCCGTCGGGGCGATACACGAGGTGAAACAAACTCGGTTCGTCATACGAGCCGTCGTGCCAGGCAGTTTGCGCAGCAAGAGCAGGAGATCGGTCGGAAAGCCAGTCGAACATGATTGATTCGATTGATTCGATTTTCAACCCGCGGATTCATCCGTGGGAACAATGGTGCCGGAAAATACTTCTGTAGCGGGGCCGCAGAGCCAGATATTGGAAAAAGAGCCGTCGGCGTTGGCCTGAAAACGCACCCGCAGGTGTCCGCCTGCCGCCTGCACCGCCGTCTCATGCTCGCCGGGAGACAAGTGTTGTCGAGCATGATTGGCCAGTGCCGCCGCCGTCACGCCGGTGCCGCAGGCGAGCGTTTCGTCCTCCACACCGCGTTCGTAGGTGCGTATACGCAAGTTTTCCGTGGTTTCCTGTACCAGGTTTACATTGATACCCGCTGCCCGGAACCGGTCGGAATACCGTACGGCGCGACCTTCCTGCACCATATCGAGGTTATCAAGCGCCGGTACGAAGCGGACGTAGTGCGGCGAGCCGGTGTTGAGCACGAATGCTTCAAGCGCATCGGTTGTTTCGATTTTGGGCACATCGCTCATGTGCAATTCGACCCAGGCTTCAGGGCCTTTCGCTGCCGTGATAACCGCCTCGTGCGGGCCGTCTATCGCCAGAAAACGGTAGTGCTCCCGCTCGATTCCAACCTGCCGGGCAAAAGCCACGATGCAGCGTCCGCCGTTTCCGCACATACTGCTTTCGCGTCCGTCGGCGTTGAAGTACACCATTTCAAAATCGTAGTCGGGGTGCTCTCGCAACAGAATAAGTCCGTCGGCGCCGATGCCGAAATGGCGGTCGCAAAGGCGCGCGATTTGTGCGGTATTTTCGCGGCCCAACCATTGCCGGTTGCGTTGATCCACCAGGATAAAATCGTTGCCGGCGCCTTGATACTTCCAAAAGTGCATTTTCGTGTTGCCAATTTTGGTGCGAAAATGCGAAAGAGTTTGGGTTGCCTGTGAACATTGCTGCATACGGCATGATTTTTATCGCTACGCATCCGATTCGTCTGACGACTGCAAGTCGTCTGACGAATCTTCTTGAAACACCTATTCGTCAGACGGCTTGCAGCCGTCTGACGAATTTTACCCGAAGTCATTTGTCAACCATTTGCTCCGGAAATTGTCCTTTCTGCTCAACGTTACTGCGTTATGAACAAAAACACACTGCAACTTTTCGCTGTTGCGCTGCTGAGCGCACTCTTGTCCGTATTGCTCTACCGGCAGTTTGAGGACCCGGAAAAAGTATACTGGAACTCGAACGGAGACGGCGAGGCACGTTACGTCAAATTGGTGGATAAACTGTTTGACACCCGTTCGACGGAAGGATTTGTGTCGTCGGCGCCGACCGACTTCATTACCGCCGCCGAAGTGGCTGCGCCGGCAGTAGTCAACATTCGCGCCCCCATCCAAAAGGAAGGCGGCGTTTGGCGCAGCCAGGGGCCAACGGTTTCCTCCGGATCCGGCGTGATCCTTTCGCCCGACGGCTTCATCGTGACTAACCACCATGTGGTGGAAAACAGCATCGAAATCAAGGTCACCCTGTCCGACAAACGGACGTACGAAGCCAAATTGGTCGGTACCGACCCGTCCACCGACATTGCGCTGCTGAAAATTGATGCCGACGACCTGCCTTTTCTCGTGTTTGGAAACAGCGATTCCATCCGCGTGGGCGAGTGGGTATTGGCGGTGGGTTATCCCTTCAGCCTCGAAAGCACCGTCACTGCCGGTATCGTGAGCGCCAAAAGCCGGAACATAAACATCCTCGGCGGCGTCACCAGCATCGAGTCGTTCATCCAGACCGACGCGGCCGTCAACCCCGGTAACAGCGGCGGCGCCTTGGTGAACACCTTCGGCGAACTGATCGGCATCAACACCGCGATCTATGCAAAATCGGAAAGTTACGAGGGCTATTCCTTCGCGGTGCCTTCCAACCTGGCCCAAAAAGTGATTCGTGATCTTCGGGAATTCGGCGAGGTACACCGGGCATTTCTCGGAGTCAAAATCGAGGATTTGGACAGCGAAATGGCCCTCGACATGGGCCTGCCCAACGCCGACGGCATCCGGGTGACCCGTGTGAACTCCAACAGCGCCGCCGCAGATGCCGGCCTTCAGGTCGGCGACGTGATTCTTCGCCTCAACGACGCGCCGGTGCGCCGCACGCCCGAGTTGCAGGAGTTTGTCGGACGCTTTCGGCCCGGCGAACGCATCTCGGTCGAGTTCTGGCGCAACGGTATCCGGCGCAAATCCACGATGGTGCTCAAGGATCAAAATAACTCCACCGCCTCCATTCCGCGCGCCAGTGGTACGGAACTCAGCCAGGAACTCGGCATCGAACTGCGCGATCTGTCGCGGGAAGAAAAAAACCGCATGCGGCTCAAAGGCGCTGTGGTATCCAGCGTACGCAAAGGCAGCATCGTGTACGACACCAACATGGCGCCCGGTTTTGTCGTCACAAGCGTCAATGGAAACCGGGCCGCCAACATGGCCGAGGTGGTGGACCTGATCCGCAGCGCCTACAACCTCGTGGTGCTCGACGGCTACTACGAGGGCGAGCCGGATCGGTACGAGTATCGGTTTCGGAAAGAGGTTAGGTAATACTTTTTCCTGGCGCCAAATCCTTTGATTGTTTTTACGCTTGTTACGGATTACTTTTGCAAATCTTAACGGTAAGAACCATGACTGATACAGACATCCGGGCAGAAAAACTTGCCTTAATTCACGAGATTCTGGAAGTAGAGGATAAGAAAATACTGATACTAATCAGACGGTTGCTCGAGAGTGCCCTGAAATCCGAGTCAGGCATTCCAGCGAATGATTTTTGGTCGGAACTATCTGAAAAACAAAAGAATGATATTCTGGAATCTATCCGTGAGATTGAAACGGGAGAATCAATAGCGCATTCGCATGTAATGACTGAACTCAGGCAGCGATTTGCAAAATGAAAATATGCCCCATCTTTTGGTCTGCTAAAGCCAAAGCGGAATTCGTTGACATTCTGACCTTTCTGGAAATTCAGTTTGGTTCAGAAGTTGCTGCGAACTGTGTTTTACTTGTAGACGCAGCGTTGGAAAAAATCGCAGTTTTTCCTGAAATGTGCCCTGAGTCAGGACCGCATGGGATTCGCAAGTCCGTAGTTCAAAAAAATCTCAGCATTTTCTACCGATACCACCGGGGTCAAATTGATGTCCTTAAAATTTGGGACAACCGGCAAGACCCGGACAACCTACTGCTTTGACACATCTTTGTGCGTGAACGGCAAAACTTCACTCCTTCCCAAACCGCCGCTTCATTTCCCGCTCAATCAACACCAACTCCCGTCCGGCATCGCCGGTCACGGAGGTGTTTTCCTGCGCCCGGCGGATGAGGTACGGGATCACGTCGCGCACTTGTCCGTAAGGCACATATTTGCCAACTCGGAACCCGGCACGGGCAAGGTTGAAGGTCACGTTGTCGCTCATGCCGTATAGTTGGCAAAACAATGCGTGCGGATGATTTCGGGCTATACCCTTTTTCTCCATGAGTTCGGCCTGAAGCAGGGCACTGTCGGCGTTGTGGCTGGCGTTGCACAGGGCAATGTGCTCAATATGGTCGAGGCAAAACCGCACGCCGGTGTTGTAGTGGTCGTCGGTGGTGTTTTTGTCAGGATTGATGGGATCGGGGTAGCCCATTTCGGCGGCGCGAAGGCGTTCCTTGTCCATGTAGGCTCCACGCACGAGTTTGGCGCCGAGCAAAAAACCGGCCTCGCGGGAGCGGTCGTAACTCTCCATCAGGAAACGCAGGCGGTCGGTGCGGTACATCTGAAAGGTGTTGTACACCACCACACGCCCGCGGTTGTACCGTCGCATCATCAGCCACACGAGGTGGTCAATGGTGTCCTGAATCCAGCTGTCTTCGGCATCAATGAACACGGAAACGCCCTTTTGCGCGGCGTGGTAGCAAATGGCGTCTATGCGTTTGAGCACATTCCGGTACTCGTTCAGTTCGTCGCGGGTCAGGGTTTTGGCACTTTGGATACGCTCCAGAAGGCCAAAACGCGCCAGGCCGGTGACTTTGGTGCTCACCACGGGAATATGTTTGGAACGGGAGGCAAAGTCTACAGCCCGGAGGTTTTCGTTCATGGTGTAGTTGAAGTCAGTCTCCGACTCCTTGCCTTCGGCGCCGTAGTCGAGGATAGTCAGCACATTTTGGGCGGCTAAGCGCTCGCTGTTGGGCTGACTGTCGAGCAAGGTAGCGCCGCCGACAAAGTGTTCAAAAACGGTATTCCGGACGATCCGCTCCACGAAAGGCAGGTTGTTTTCCACCGCCCAGAGGGTTGGGCCGGAGCCGAATTTCACCAACCAGGGTTTGCTCATCAGTCGAAAAAGCCAGGCGGTTTTTCGCAATTCCTGATCGGAAAGGTGGGAAAATGCGACTTCGGTGTTGTTAAAATCCAGCAGGGCGGTACTCGGGGTGGTGGTCGGGTTGCTTTGGTCTGTGTGCATCATGTTCGGTTGAACTGGTTAGGTCGTTCCTGCCAGATATTCCAGGCGGCTTCGGCCTGTAAGTGCAGCATTTCCAGTCCGTTTTTCACCGAAGCCCCTGTCGTGCCGGCATGCCGCAAAAGTACGGTTTCAGCAGGATTGTAAACCAAATCATATACCAAATGTCGCGCATCAAAAATGCCGAACGGAACAGGCGGGCAGGCATCCACTTCCGGGTACATACCGAGCGGAGTAGTGTTCACGATCAGGTCAAAATCGGCAGCGGAAAGTGCGTTCAGGGCCTCGTAGGAAATTTGATTTTCCCCTGCCGGCTGCCGGGATACGAACACATACCCAACCTGCATTTTTCGCAACACATACGCCACCGCTCCGGCAGCGCCGCCGGTACCGAGGATACAGGCCCTTGCCGGTTTGCAGCGCCGAAAAGCCGGCCAGTTGGCAAGCGATTGCTCAAAACCAGTCACGTCGGTGTTAAATCCGGTGAGCCGTCCGTCCCGAATCCGAATGGTGTTCACGGCTCCGACTGCCCGGGTGGTTTCATCAAGTTTGTGCAAAAAACGCATGACGGTCTGTTTATGCGGAATGGTGACGTTCAAGCCGCACAAGTCGGGATATTCCGCGATCAGCTCGGGCAACCGCCGGATATCGGGCAGCGGGAACAAGTCGTACCGGGCGTCGGCTATGCCTTCGCGGGCGAATTTTTCTTCAAAAAAACGCTTCGAAAACGAATGTCCGAGCGGGTAGCCGATCAGCCCGTACCGGCGCATCAGAAAAACTCCTTGAGATTGGTGCTCACCCCGAAATGCAGCACACCGCCGGCCAGGTGGTAGGCCGCATAGCCCATGTCTACCCGGAACCGGCTGACCCGCAGGCCCACACCCATCGAGAAACCGGCCAGACTTCGGTAATCACGCACACTGAGTTCTTTTTTGCGCAGGTGGTTGTAGCCAATGCGGAGGCGGAATGCTTCGTTGCGCCCCAGCAAAAACTCGCCGTTGAAAACGAAATGCCGGAAAAAGTTGTCAATGCCCGGGCTGCCGCTCGCCTCCTCTTCGCCGCCACCGAACAGCAAATTCGTCCCGGTTTGCAGGCGCGGGTCGTCGTGCCGGATGTCCCACTGGTGCAGGTGGTGGGCAATGACTGTGAGCCGGAACGGCAGGTAGCGCAGGCGTTTGCTGAAACCGATTTGCAGGTCGAAGGGCAGGTTTTCCCGTACGTCGTTGTAGTTGGCGATCTGGGTGCCGGCATTGCGCAGCACGGCGGCTATCGAAAACAAGTGGGCGGTGTCCACATACAGCACGCCGGCGTCGGCGGCGAGGGCGGTGGACTGGTACACATCGAGCGTGGACACGGCAAAGCGCACATTCAGGCCGATGGACAGCCGCGGCCCCAACTGTCGGGCGCCGCCGAGTGTGAAGGCCGTTTCACCGGCACTGATTGACCCGAGTTTATTGCCGAATTCGTCGGTCATCGGAATGTCGCCGTACTTCATGTACTGCAGGCCGCCATGCACCGTGAATCCCAATTTGGGTAAATGCGTGGCATACGCAGCGTAGCCGTGCTCCACATCGGCCAGAAAAAAGTTGTGGTTGAACGCGATCTGGCCGTCCATCAGCGGGTTGAGCGCCGCCGGGTTGGCTGCCGCGAAGGCCACATCGTCGTCGCGGACGGCAATCTGCATGCCGCCCAAGCCGGTGATACGCGCCGAGGGCGACAGGGTCATAAACCGGAACACGTGTTGCCCGCCGGTGATCTGGGCGTGCGCACCTGGAGAAAACAAGAAGAAAGCGAGCAAAAAAAGCGCGGCGCCAAAACGAGCGGGTCGTTCCGCCGGGCAGCAAATTCGTACGGTTGGATTCATGTTAGCCGGATTGATCGCAAATTTGGAGCAGGCGCCGGTTACTCGCGTTTCCAGATTGTCCTGCATGCCCCACTTTGGCACAGCATCCGGCGTTCGAGTTGCCCAAGGGTGTCGTATAATTTTAGCGTATCCTGCTCATTGTCGCCTTCGAGGTAAAAACCCTCGGCTTTCAGGTTGCCGTTTTCATGCCACTCGGTGAACGGGCCGTTCTCTTCGTTGTCGCGCATGGTCACCTTTTCCATCATCTTCCCGGACTTGTACCACTTGGTGCTCAGCCCCCGCAAAACGCCCTGCACATACTCCTGCTCCAGTTGCTTTTGGCCGTTTTCGTAGTACAGCGTTACCGGCCCGTGGAGCACCCCGTGTTGGTAGGTTTCCTCGCGTTCCCGTTTGCCGTTGGGAAAAAACGTGGCGCGTATGCCGTGCAGGGAATCGTTGGCGTACTGCGCCTCTTCGAGCAGGTAACCCGTTTGGTGATATCGCTGGTAAAGCCCTTCTTTGGCAAAATCCTTTGTGCGGCGCTGGTAGCGCTCTTTTTGGTCAAATTCGTTTTTCACCTCCACTGTTTCCACTTTGGGGCCGCAGGCGGAAACAAGAACAAAGAGCAGCAAAATAGTCGGGAATCGGAGTGTAGCCATAACGTCAGGTTTTGTTTGCCCTGAAACAAACCAACGGCCCATGTTAGTATGCCACCTACAACATTTCCCGTCCATCAAGTCCGAAATCAACTCAAAACTCAAAACTCAAAACTCAAAACTCAAAACTCAAAACTGTTAATATGCCATCCGCAACATTTCCCGTCCGTCGAGGTAAGGCGATTTGGCTAATGTCAGCGTGTACTTCTGCTTTTCGAGCGTTTCGATGACGGTGCCTTCCTGCAACAAGCGGTTGTTCTGGAGCGCATCCTTGGCGGCATCGTACAACACGGCATGGGCCTCCTGCATGGTGTGGCTGGATTTGACAATTTCCAGGTCGTTCATGCCGAATTCGGTCAGTCCGTAGGTATAGGCACAGGTTTGGCCGCCGTCTTCGAACATGCCGAAGTACACCCAGCAATACAGCGGCAGGGTGTTCTGGTCGAGGTTGCGGGCGGCTTGCAGGAAAAACGCCTTCGACTGGAGCAGGTACTGCGTCGGCAAATAAACGCCGCAGGAGCGCGAGTTATCCAGTACGGCAGCGGCGGCACGGGTGTACAATTTGTACAACTGTACGGCTTTGCCTGCGGCGCCCACCACGGTCACCATCATCTGCGCCTGGTGTTTGGTGGCCTCACTCCGGGCAGCGGGCCACATCCACGCACCTTCGGCAGCCGACTGGATTTCGACGGGCGAAGCCGGGTAGTCCTGATACGTCAGCATGACCGTGGCGCCGCTGGTGTACAGGACGAGGTTTTTGCCGGTTTGACTGGACGAGTCCAGCCGAACGCCCCAGTCTTTTTTCAGAGATTCGGTCAACGCGCTGAAATTAACCGGTGTTTTTTCGTTGAGCAACACAATGCCGGAAACGGCTTTGTTGTCGGTGGCGGCGGGCTTTTGTGCGCCGAGGGTTGAGTAGAAAAACGCAGTTAGCGTTGCGAGAACAAGCAGTTTTTGCATGTGTGAATCGGTTTTTGTTCGGATATGCTTACCCGGATTTGGTGTTCAATAAAACGTTCTTTTTTCGCGGGCCATGATGCGCAGCAGGCGGCAGCAGCGATAACGATCGTCGCAGTATTCTGCGTGCAGCCAGTCTAATTGCGACACGATATTTTCGATCCCGATTTCGTCGGCCCAGGCCAGCAAGCCCTTGGGATAGTTGACGCCCTGGGTCATGGCGAGGTCAATATCGTCGCGGTTGGCGACGCTCAGGTAGAGTGCGTCGGCAGCTTCGTTGACGAGCATGGCCACGACCCGCGTCACGATCTGGCGGCCCAGCGCTTCGTCGCGCAAGGGTTCGGGCGTCGCGGCGCCGGGGCGGTAGTCGTAAAACCCGCGGCCGGTTTTTTTCCCAAGGTAGTTGGCGTTGACAAGCAGTTTTTGAGTAAACGAGGGTTTGTAGCGCGGGTCGAAGTAGAACGAGCGGAAAACGGTTTCCGTGACGGTGTAGTTGATGTCGTTTCCGATAAAATCCATCAGTTCGAAAGGCCCCATCCGGAAGCCGCCGAGTTCGCGCATGGCCCAGTCAATGGTAGGCACATCGGCGATACCTTCCTCCAGGATGCGCAGCGATTCGCCGTAGTAGGGCCGGGCTACGCGGTTGACAATAAACCCGGGCGTATCCTTGGCGAGCACGGTGGTTTTGCCCCAACTGTCAATCAGGGTGCGGGCGCGTTCGATAATTGGAGGAGCGGTTTGCAGGGCAGGAATAATTTCCACCAGCCGCATCAGGGGCGCCGGATTGAAAAAGTGAATGCCGAGAATGCGCTCCGGATGTTTGAGTTGGGCGCCCATAGCCGACACCGACAGCGAGGAAGTGTTGCTGCCGATGATCGTGTCGCCCGACACCATTGCTTCCACGCCCTTGAACGCGATACGTTTGAGTTCGATATCCTCCACAATGGCTTCGATGACTACCGAGCAGTCGCGAAAATCACTCATGTGATCGGTGTACTGGATTTTGCCGAAGAGCGCGTCCGATTCCGCGTTTGTCATTTTTCCTTTATCCACCAGCGTAGCCAGCGCCGCCTGAAGGTTTTTGCCCGATTTTTTCAGGGCCGGCGTCAGGTTGTCGCACACCACAACCTGGTGCCCGCGCGAGGCTGCTACCTGGGCAATGCCGCTGCCCATAGCGCCGGCGCCGAGTATTCCGATGATTTCCATACGAATAAGATGCGTTTAAAAAAGCGGCGCAAAAGTAGGGAATACCTGCATGAGCGGGGACTAAACGTCGTACGTAGCCACCAAACTTTTTAGTTCTTCCAGATATTGCCGTTTTACCGGCTCCCGCAGGGTTTTGTTGGTGTGGGTGTGGAAATGGTGCGCCGTCAAAAAATTGACCTGGAGACGGTTCCAGGATTGTTCGCCATGCAGCAGGTTGTACGCCGACAGTTCCTGAAACAAGGTGGTACCGATGGTATAAAAATCCTCGCGACCGAGGTAGTCGAGATCGGCATCGCAGATGATTTCTTCCAGCAGGTTGGTGGGCGATTGCGGAATTTTGGTGGCCATAATCATCCCGCAAATGGTTTCGATATCCTCGCCGGAATATCCGAAGCCGGGAAGTACTGCACGGGCCATGAGGCAGCCTTCGTACTCGTGGCCGGCGTGTTTGTTGTGTACAAAACCGGCATCGTGGAACAGCGCAGCGGTTTTAACCAACGTACGGGAATGGCCCCGCACCCCCTCGCTGTCGCAAAGTGCTTTGGCGGCCTGGAGCACATCCAGTGTGTGGTGCAGCCCATGATAAAGCAGTTGAGCGGACAGCTCGGTGCGCAGTCTGGCAAGAATATAGATTTTGGCGGCGCGGTAATCCATTGGTACTGTTAGGTGTCTTGCTGAACGCTGCTCCAATAAGTTTGTTGGCCAAGGGAAAGCGTAAAAGTGGTGCTTTTCTTAAAATTAACCCCAACGTGCAGAAATATTTTCCATGAAGAACCAAATTTGTGCCGCGTTCGCGCCTTTTCTTTTTTCAACCAAAAACTTTTTCCACCATGGATTTAATGAGCCTGCTCCAAAACCAACTCTCCGACGACGTGCTCGACCAACTCAGCCAACAGATCGGGGCGCCCAAAGAACAAACCGCCTCGGCCGCCAACGGCATCTTCGCCACGCTGGTCGGCGGCCTGGCCAACAACGCCACAAACGAGGGGGGCTTGTCCTCACTCATGTCCGCTCTTGACCGCGACCACGACGGCAGTATTCTGGATGACCTTGCCGGCATGATCGGAAATATGTCCCAGGGAAATACCGGCAACAACGCCCTCAACGGCGCCGGCATCCTCGGCCACATCCTCGGCGACCGCCAGGAAACAGCCGTGCAGCAGGTGAGCCAAAATACAGGCCTGAACATGGACCAGATCATGAAACTGATGCCGATCCTCGCGCCGATCGTCATGGGGGTATTGGGCCGCACCAAAAACTCCCAGGGCCTCGACCTCGGCGGCCTCGCTCAAATCCTGATGGGTTCGGCGCAAAACGCCCAGTCGGGCGGTTTCGGCGACCTGATCGGTTCGGTGCTCGGCGGCGTGCTTGGCGGCGGGCAGCAGCAGGGCGGCCAACAGCAGCAGGGCGGCGGCCTGTTCGGACAAATCCTCGGGGGGATACTGGGGAAGCGGTAAGCGCCGTATGGCGAATAATAATCGTGAAACCATGTCTCCCCCAAGCAGACGCATGGAAGACCAGCGATTTTGGCAAAAGGCTTAAATTGTTGAAGGTCAATTTGATTACATGATTGCAGATTACATGATTGTTGATTGTTGAAGTGCGTAGAGTTGACCGCGATGCCTTTGGCCAAACCGATGTGGTGTACGCTACGGATACTTCAACAATCAACAATCATGTAATCTGCAATCATGTAATCAAAAAGTCATGTAATCAAAAAGTCATGTAATCAAAAAGTCATGTACGCTACAAGGGCTTAATCATGCCGTCACTTTTTACCTGTGGCGGATTTGACACTTGCGACAAAGATCGAAACAAGTTCGTTGTTCTCTGAAAGCAGCGCGCTCAGTTTGCTCTCGGCAAACCAGGAACGCCGGGAAATCAATTTCAGGCAAACCAGCGTTTCCCGCAACTCCTTGAGGCAAACTTTCATCTTATGTACAAAGTCGTCGCGCGATTCAGCGGCTTGCGCTTCGCCGTAGTTCAGCGCCGGCGACGTACCCGAGCGCAACACCTGACCGCCAAGATGTTTTGCCGTCGGTGTTTTTGGCAACATCTCTACCATATCAATGATTCGGGATGCAAACTCTATTAGGCGTTCCTCCAGTTCGGAAGGGGTCATTTTTTTCAGGTCAGACATGGCTGCTATATTTTGGAAAGCGACAAAGAAAGCGATTCTTTGTTTTTTTTGATTACATGATTGCAGCGTACATGATTGTTGATTTTTGAAGTGCGTAGAGTTGACCGCGATGCCTTTGGCCAAACCGATGTGGTGTACGCTACGAATACTTCAACAATCAACAATCATGTACTCTGCAATCATGTAATCAAAAAATAGAGGTCGATCCTTCTCTGGTCGCCAAGAATCTCACGATGCCAACGCAGCCTCACGTCCGCATCTCCGCTACCAGCCCGTCCATATCCCGCACCAGCAATCGCGAGCGATTGAACGTGATCAGTTTTTTGTAACGCAGGTCGTTGAGCGTGGTGGTGACGGTTTGGCGGCTGGTGGCGGTCATGTTGGCGATTTCCTGGTGCGTGACGGGTTTGCGGATGACCCATTCGTAGCCGACACGTTCGCCCTTTTGGCGGGTGAGTTCCACCAGAAACTCCACAATGCGGCTTCGGCTGTCGCGAAATACCAGCGACTCCAGGCGGCGCTCCAGTTCCAATTGACGGGCGCCGAAAATTCGCATGAAAAACAGGTTCAGTTCGCTGCGTTCGCGCATGAGGCTGCGCATTTCGTCCAATGTGACCACGCAGGCGACGGTTTTTTCGAGCGCGATGGCCCAATCGCGCCGGCGTTGTTCACCCACGAGCGCCAGTTCGCCGAACACCTCGCCCTTACCCAGAATGACCTTGGTAATTTCCTTGCCCTCTTCGTTCATGGTGGAAATTTTCACCCGACCTTCCGTGATGAAGAAAATGCGGTCGGACAGGTCGTCCGGCACAAAAAACTGTTCGCCTTTGGCAAAGGTGCGTTGTGCGTGGTGGGACATCCGCTCGGTATCGCCAAGTTTGTTCGGACAAAGCAGGTGGGTGAGGTCTATGTTTTCGAGATGCCAGAGCGCCTGCATGGGGAGGGAGAGCGGTTATTCGTCCAACTTAAGATCGAAGCGGTTTAACAGATCGGCAACCAAAGGGTTCACTTCCCGCATTTTGTCCAATTTCTCCTTCGTGGTCAGCGGGCGCTTGGGCTGGGCGGCCGCCTGTGCTTCAGCCATTTTGGCTTCGTCCAGTTCCACCCGGATTTTTATCGCCGGGTCGTGCAGGTGGGTGCGGAGGGTATCGAGCAGGTGCGTCAGCTCCTCCAGGATCAGCGCGCGGTGCACGGTCAGGCCTACGGTGACCACCACGGTTTTGTCGTCGAGGCGCAGCGATGCGCCCGTCATGGCCTGCCGGAGTGTGGGCGAGGGCGTTGTTTCGGCAAAGGCCCGCCATTCCGATGCGGCATTGTCGAGCGAGAGGCGGCTCTCCCGGCCGGCCCGTTCGATTTCTTCCACGGCAACGGCCTCTTCAAAATCTTCCAGGCGCAGGGATACTTTTTCCGCGCGTTTAAGCCCCAGACGCAGGTCGCTCTTGAGTGCGGTCATCGCTTCGGCGTTCAATTCGTGCGCCGTGGAGGGCGGATGTACGATGGGCGGCGCGTGCTGCACGGTAACCGGGGCGCGGTTGGTAACCGGGACGGACTGTGCCGGGGCTGCTATGGATTCGTGGGCATTGCTTTTCCCAGGATTCCCGCCCTGAGCCTGCTGTCGGTGGGCTTCCGTTACGTCAGGAGTTTTTTTTTCCAGGGTTTCTGCGGCGGCTACGGCGCGGTTGATGTAGCACATTTTCAACAGGGCCATTTCCACGTGCAGGCGTTTGTGGCGGGCCATTTTCAGGTTTACGTCGCAGTCATTGGCAAACTGGAGTGCGGAGAGCAGGAAAGCGGTCGGCGCCAGTTCGGCCTGCCGGCGGTAGCGTTCGCTGAGGGATTCGCCCACTTCGAGCAGGTCGAGCGTGGCGGGGACTTTGCACACCAGCACGTTGCGCAGGTGTTCGGCTAAGCCGACGAGGAATACTTCCGGCTCGAAGCCCTTGCGCAGAATTTGATCGAACAGGTGGAGTATGGAGGCCGAATCTTCGGCCATGAGCGCGTCGGTGATCTGGAAATAGTAGTCGTAGTCAAGTACGTTGAGGTTCTCGATCACGTCTTCGTACCGGATTTTTTTGCCGGCGGAGGCGCTGGTAATGCGGTCGAAGATGGACAGGGCATCGCGCAGGGCGCCGTCGGCTTTCTGGGCGATGATGTGCAGGGCGCCCTCGTCGGCGTCAATCCCTTCCTGTGCGCAGATGTTTTGCAGGTGCGCCACCATGTCGGCCACGCCGATGCGGCGGAAGTCAAATATCTGGCAGCGCGACAGGATGGTGGGGATGATCTTGTGTTTCTCGGTGGTGGCCAGTATAAAAATGGCGTAGGGCGGCGGCTCTTCCAGCGTTTTCAGAAACGCGTTGAACGCGCCCTGCGAGAGCATATGCACCTCGTCAATGATGTACACTTTGTACTTGCCGCGTTGTGGCGGAACGCGCACCTGATCCACGAGTGCGCGGATGTGATCCACCCCGTTGTTGGAGGCGGCGTCCAGTTCAAAAATATTCCAGGAGGCATCTTCCTGAAAAGCCTTGCAGGAAGAGCACGTGTTGCAGGCTTCGTATTCGGGCGAGAGGTTTTCGCAGTTCAGGATTTTGGCCAGGATGCGTGCGCAGGTGGTTTTGCCTACGCCGCGCGGCCCGCAAAACAGAAAAGCATGCGCCACGTGGTCGGTGGCAAGGGCATTTTTCAGGGTCTGGGCGACGTGCTGCTGGCCCACCACGTCTTCGAAACGCCGGGGACGGTACTTGCGGGCAGAAACGACGAAGTTGCTCATGTCGTGCAAAAGTACGGTACCCGGTTGGAGAACTCCACCGCGTTTTTGAGGAAATTACCAACACCCCGAAAACCTTTCGCAGAAAGATGTGGCCAACCATGAGCGGAAGCACCCAGCGCGAAATGAAATTTGTCGGGCGAAATTCAGACCTTGCGAGGCGTAACACATTTCCTCACGTACCAGTCCGCCTGTACCAACACCATGTTGTTTTTTTTCTCCAAACCGACCCCGGAGCGCATGCGCCGTTTCCTCGAAACTGAATGCGACCGCCCGTTAACCTACCCGGAGGTGGGCCGGACATGCAGCACCGACCCGGTGCCCGGCTATGACAACGACCTGAACCGCATCGAACTTGGCCGGGGTGATGCCGTCTGGGCCGCCGCTAAAGCGGCCGTCCGGCAATGGCACATGTTCCCGGGTGGCTGGGCGTTTGTGTTCCCGGATGCACAACCGATCCGGGAGGGTATAGTCGTGGCGATGGCGGCACGGGTGCTGGGCATTTGGTGGCTCAACTCCTGCCGCATCGTGTACACCCTGGACGAGCCAAACCGCTTCGGCTTTGCCTACGGTACCTTGCCCGGCCATATCGAGTGCGGCGAAGAACTTTTCCTGGTGGAAAAAACCGACGACGGGCGGGTGTGGTATACCTTGCGGGCCTTCTCGCGTCCGCGGTTTTGGGCAGCCCGTGCAGGCTATCCGCTGGCCCGGCGCTATCAGCGTAAATTCGTGCGGGAATCCCTGCAGTCCATGCTCGGACATGTGCACAAAAGTTTGCCGAGATGAAGTACTTATCGCCCATTATTATCTGGATGCTGTATCTGTTGCTGACCATGGAGCCGATCATGCAGCACCACTTTGAAGCCGGCCTCGTGGTGTTTTCGGTTATGATGGTGATACCACGGGGACTGGCCTTGATGGGCTACCACCAAGGCTGGCCGTATCAGTTTATGATATTTTTCGTGATGTACGCCTATGCCATCTGGCCTGATCCGGAAGCGGTTTGGTGGGTGCTGCCGTACGTCTTGTGGGCATCGTGGCTGGCGATCTGGGAATTTGTGAACACGGCTGTTTCCAAAGAATTTCACCTGAGCAACCTGCTGCGGATAGCAGCGCTCGGCTACTGGGCAACGGGCGCCGTCTGGGTACTTTTTTTTCTGGGCGACATACACCCGCTGGGATTCAGTTCGCTGATGGTCGGGCTGACGTCGGCGCATTTTCACGTAGCCGGTTTTGCGTTGGCCGTAGCGGTATACTGCCTGTATCAGCACACCCCCGGCAAAACCAACCGCAAATTGGGCTACGGAATTCTGGCCGGCATGCCGGCTGTGGCCACCGGGATCACCCTGACGCACCTGGGGTTTTCACATATTCCGGAGTGGCTGGCAGCCACGGGGTTTATCGTGCTCGCATACTCGATCGTGTGGCAGCATGTTAAACTGGCTCTGCAGCAGCCGTATTACACCACGCAGCGCGAAACCTGGCTCTGGGCCTCGGCCTGCCTGGGCATAGGCGCCGCCATGGCGCTGGTGTACGCCATGCGTTTTATTTATCCGATCAAATGGTTCGACATATCGAATATGCGCTTTTACCACGGCACCCTGAATACCGTAGGTTTCGGATGGCTGATCCTCCGCGGGTGGCTGGCGTACGAAGACCGGGACAGGTACAAACCCTGGGACGGTACCCTGCCCAGGAAGTCGCCCTTTTGGTGGACGTGAGGTGTTAACCACACTCAAATTTTACTCAACACCCCTCTCCCCGCAAGCCGGCCCTCGCTCCGCAGTTCCACGAAGTACAGCCCCGGCGCATAGCCGCCGAGCAGGATACGGAACGCGCCGCCGGGCGCTTCGCCCCGGGCTACAACCCGCCCGAGCAGGTTGTACACCTGCCAGTCCACGGGCCGGTTGTGCGGCCACTCCACGCGCGCTTCGGTGCGGGCGGGGTTGGGGCTGATGCGGATGTCGGACACTCCGGCATCTCCGGCGGAAGTAGTGCTTGTCGTGCAATCCACCAGTACGGTTTTGTACACCGTGAGTCCGCCGCGCAGGTTGCCGGCCACCATTTCGAGGATGCCGTCGCCGTCGAGGTCGCCGAATGTGACGCTACTGCGCTCGCCGTCGTCCACGTTGCCCCAGGTTTTGGAAATCAGGGAAAACGGCGTTTCCGTGGTGCCGACGTTGGTATACGCCTCGATGTTTCCGGTTTGTGTGCCCACGATGAGCAGGCGCTCGCCGTTGGGCTGTTCGATGAATGCCGGAGCGCTGAAGCCCACGTCGGATTGCGGAGCGCGGGTGTCAATGCTGCCGAGTTTGTTGGTCACCGGCTGCGCCGAAAACACCGGATTGTCGGGTGCGCCGGTGTTTTTGAAAAAGTTGAGGTTGCCGTTGCGCTCGCCCATCACAATGTCTTTGACGCCGTCGTAATCGAGGTCAACAATGGCGGGCGTGGAGTAACTGCCGATGTCCATAGTCGCCCAGATGATGTTGAAATTTTGCTGAAATTGCATGGGGTTGCCAGCGCCGGCGGTATTGCGGAAGTAGTACAGGGCGCCGAAATTGCTGCCCACGAGCAGGTCCTGGTCGCCGTCGTTGTCGAGGTCGCCAAAAGCAGGGAAGAAGTCGTAGTCGTTGGGCGTGAATGCCGAAAGCCCGAGCCAGTCGGAGTTTGTCAGGGTAAACTGCGGCTGGGTAGCCGTGCCGGTGTTCAGGAAGAGGTACAAACTGGCATTTTGAGCGTTTCCGGGAGCGTAGTAGCCGTAGTTGCCCACCACGAGATCGAGCAGGCCGTCGGCATTCACGTCCACCAGCACGGGGTGGGTGGCGGTGCCCACGTCCACCATTTCACCTACGAGGAAACGTTTGGTTTCCAGGTCGAAAAAGTGCCCGTTGGCGGCGGTGTTGACGTACAGCCAAGAGCCGTTCCGGTCGTCGTTGACGAACTTGCTGTTGGGCGCCACCACCATGTCGCCGTGGCCGTCGTTGTTCACATCGAGGTAATAAGCCGCCGGGAACTGGGGCAGTTCGACGGGGGTGCTGTACGAAGGGAAATTCACGTCCTGCTCGTTCATCCAGGCTTCCTGCGGGGTGCCGTAGTTGGTCATCATATTCATGCAGGTGAACGACACGTCGCCGGTCACCAACTCCAGGTCGCCGTCGCCGTCGTTGTCGAACAGCATAAGCGTGGAGCCGGGGTGGCGGGGTTCTTCGCCGCTGCGGTCTTCCACGACCGGTTGTCCGGCGAAAAACTCCACGCAGGTATCGGGCCGGGGGCTGAGGTTGTTTACGCAAAAGTTCAGGCCGGTTTCGTAAAAGCGCCCCCAACAGCGGTCGGTGACCTCGAAGCGCAGGCTGTCCACTCCGAAACCTTTTTCCACCGACGTGTTTTTCACCAACCAGATATGCCCACCCGCCGAGCCGTCGAAGGTCAGGATATCGAGGTCGCCGTCGCCGTCCACATCAGCCACGCCGGGCACATCGGTGTCGGCAATGATCAGGTTGTTCCAGACGCCGGGGATGGTGGATGGATAGTAAATAAAGCGGTTATCGCAGTTGGAACACCCCGGGTATGAAAACAGGAAAGGCTTGAATTTGAGGACATTGTTTTCAAAATACCCCTGAAAAACCTGTACTTCCTGCGTGCTGAAGGGCGGTGGAAGCGATGCGCAAAAGATGTCGGAGGCGCCGTCCTGATTGAAATCCCGCAAAATCGCATAATCCTGCAAGGGCGGAAAATGGCAGGCGTATTCCGGCGCATAGCGGTAACTGATCGCATTGGGCGTGCCGGTGTTGATGAAGGTCAGGAACGCATCGCCGGCCCGGTCGAACACGACGAGGTCAAGAATCTGGTCGTTGTTCAGGTCGGCTGCAGAGTATTGCCCGGCATTCAGCCCGCCGGCGAAGGGGTATTGCAGCGTTTTTCCGTTCTGGATGACCGGAAAAGTCATGGCCTGGAACATTTGCTCCTGTGCGGAGAGACTTAAGGCCGGTAAAAGGCATAAAAGAGTCGGGAATAGTCGTACCAACATTTGTAGCATATTTTTGCGCCGTTGCAGCGTCGGGTGCAGGTTGAAAAAGTCAAAAACAGAAGAGTTTTTCTGCCGGCAAAACTACATGGTTTTACTGCCCGGAAAAGTACCAAAGCGCTGCACCGCAAATCGCAGACAAAGTCTGTTCGCGGGCATGCATGTAGTCTATCATCTGCCCGTGTAGAGCGGACAGATTTTTACGAAATGACAAAGGAAACCCAGTCAACCAGTCAACCAGTCAACCAATCATCCAGTCAACCATGATCTACGAATTCAACGGTATCCGCCCGATCATACACGAGAGTGCATTTGTGCATCCGCAAGCCGCCGTCACCGGCAACGTCGTTATCGGGCGCGACGTGTACATCGGCCCGGGCGCGGCCATTCGCGGCGACTGGGGGCGCATCCTCATCGCCGACGGCTGCAATGTGCAGGAAAACTGTACGATCCACATGTTCCCGGGCGTCACGGTGCATTTGCACGAATCGGCGCACATCGGGCACGGGGCCATAATCCATGGGGCAACAGTGGGACGCAACTGCCTTGTGGGCATGAACGCCGTGCTGATGGACGAAGTGGAACTCGGCGAGGAGTGCATCGTGGGGGCGCTATGCTTCATCAAGGCCGGCGAAAAAATTCCGCGCCGCAGCCTCGTGGTGGGCAATCCGGCCAAAATCGTGCGGGAAGTCTCCGACGACATGATCGCCTGGAAAACCGAGGGCACCGGCCTGTACCAGCAATTGCCGCGGCAATGCTACGACACCTTGCGGCCTTGCGAGCCGCTGCGGGAAGTGCCGGAGGATTTACCGGATATAGAGGGCGGGTACCGGCCCTGGAAAAAGTAGCCGCGGATTTTTTTTCCGAGTGCGGCAACAATGGCAACGCGGAGGACGCGGATTTTGCGGATTGCCGCGGATTTTTATATATCCGTGGTAATCCGTTTGATCTGTGTAATCCGCGTTGCCATTGACTCGCAAGCGGCAGCAAAATCCGCGGTAATCCGAAAAATCCGCGTCATCTGCGTTCCCATTATTGCCGCGCTCGGCGGTGCGAATTGAGGTCGCAATTCACCAAAACAGCCGCGCACACAAAAAACAGCGAGCCGATTTTGTCCGTCTCTACAAAATCATTCATCAGCATAAGCAGGGCGATCAGCATGAAACTGAGCAGGGCCGACACGAGGATGCGCCGCCGACCGGGGGCGGGCGTGCGGTGGTAAATCTGCTGGCCCATGAACATCACGGTGAAGCAAAACCCAAGGAAAAAAAGCAGTCCGGGAATGCCCTGTTCCACCGTCACCATGAGGTAATAGTTGTGAATACCGGAGCGCTCGGGATTGTCGCTCACGTAGGTTTTGAAACTGGATACCGTGTATTTTTTGTAGTTGAAATAAAACGTGCCGGGACCGAAGCCGGTCAGCGGGCGATCCTGAATCATGTATGCCGCCGCCACCCAGCGGTACACCCGTTCCATGATGGAAATGTCCTCCAGTTTTGTGGTGGCTTCCAGCAGGTTGTCGAAACTGGTGTGCGACACGGCACGCTCGTAGTTGGGGGCGAAGGCCAGCCAGTTGTCGCGTTTGGTGACCGTCAGCACCAGTCCGGCGAAGGCTACGCAAAACACCAGCAGTGCCACTTTGATCAGTTTGCGGCGTACGAGCCAGTAGATACCGACTGCGGCTACCAGCGCCACGTATGCGGCGCGGGTGTACGCGAAATTGATACCGACGATCAGTAGTCCGATACCCAGCACCAGAAACCACCAGGCGCCGGAGTAGCGCCGGTACCAGTAGGTTCCATACCACACGAACGGCAGGAAAATAGCCAGCAGGCAGGCGTACATCACGTGGTTCCGGTAAAACGGCCCCATGACGTAATTCACCTCCTGGAACGAAAATCCATGCGGTGCATGGCGGATCAGGATGATGCTCACGGTCAGTACCAGCGGCACAAAAAACCACCAGAGCAGGCTTTTGTAGTCGCGCTCTTCCTTCAGAACGTGTGCGGCCAGAAAGTAAAAAACGATCAGGTACCAGCCTTTGGCCAGCAGGAATTTGAACGAAACCAGAAAGTCGGAAGCACTGATAACCGCCACCGTTGTCCAGGCCAGGTGCAGAAGCAGGGCCAGCGAAATCGGGTGGCGGATAAAGCGCGCGTCTACCGAGCGCCAGTGGCGAAAAAACCAGGCTACAGCCACGAGCGTAAGCACCCACATCAGCGGTTCGGAAGGCAGGTCGGTGCCGAGGCCACCGGGCAATTCCATCTCGATAGAGATCGGGATGCAGGCAAGCATCAGAAAAAAAACTTTTCTAAAATCCACTACCGCCAGCCAAAGTATCAAAACCGCCAGGGGTATGCCGGCTATCCACCAGGCATCGAGGGCTGCTGCGGCGCACACACAAACAGTGCTTAGCAGCCCAACTGCCCAAACAAACCACCGCTGTGGACCGGCACCTGCTTTTCCTGTGGCCAATTCATCATTCATCATTCATCATTCTTGATGACATCCCGCCAACGTACATCGCGGTAAGCATCGGCAATGAGTGCAGCCAGCACGGTGAATAAAAATGCCGCCACAAGCGCTCCGATGACGATAAGGCTGCGTTTGGGCCGGCTTTTGTCGAGGGGCACTTCGGCGGCTTCCACCACGAGCAGGGCTGGAATATCGGTGTTGTAGGTGGCCAGAATCTGGTTGTAGCGCTCCAGATCGTAACTGAGTTGTTTGCGCGCCTGAAAGTGCAGGTCCTGCAGGATGGCAATTTGCGGCATGCCTTCGCTGAAGCGCTTGAGCGTCATGTTTTCGCTGGTGGGGGCCTGCGACATGAGTTGCCGGCGCTGTTGCTCGGAGGCATTAAGATCGGCACGGATGTAGGCGATGGTGTCGCGCGGGATCAGCGGATTTTTTTCCAGAATATCCAGTTTGGCGCGGTTGCGGACAATCTCAGACTCGGCGATGGATAACTGTTCGGAAATCTGGTCGCCCTGAATACCGGCGTTGAAGATATTGTACTTGCTTTGGATACGCTGCAGGCTGTCACCGAGCAGTTCCAGTTCAGCTGTTTTGCGTTTGATGTTGGCTTCGAAGGCGGCCAGCAGTTTGCTTTGGCTCTCTTTGGTCAGTCGCTGACCGATTTCGTTGATCTTGTTTCGGGCGGCATTGGCCATATCGGCGGCCAACTGTGGATCCGTGTCTTCGATACCGAGTTCGATAGCGTCGTTTTTATTCTTCTGGGCGTTGAACAGGGAACGGAAGCGTTCGCGCACTTTGAAGCGGCCTTTTTTTGCCGTAGAGTCTATGTCGTAGTGCGCGTACAGGTTGAAGCGATGCACCATGTAGTCTTCCACTTCCTTGCCGGAGGCGATTTCGGCCAAGCGGTCGAGGTCGCGGTCGGAGCCATAGTATTCCGTTACATGACCGGTGTTACCGAACATGAGTTCCGGATTGGCCAACTGCGGACTTGCCGGGTAAAAAATGGTTTTGGCCTCGTAGTAGTTGTCCAGTAAAAGCGAAACGCCGATGCTGCCCGCCAGCGTCAGCAGGCACACGTTTCGGATGGTTTTTCGCCAGAGGTAAATGGTTCGGAAGACACCTAACAGGTTGTCGTGGTTTTCCATGCTGTTTGTGCGGATGGGTAAAATGCGGATTGGGCCGCAAAAGTATAAAAAATGCCGACGGCGGAAGGTTTGCCGCCATTGGTACCTAAACAATTCGCCCGGTGTGTGATCGTCACGCACCGGGCGATGTTGTCCGGTTCTCACCGAAACGTAATTATTTCTGAAAATGCTGCCCACTCAAAACTCAAAACCCAAAACTCAAAACTGATTCAGGCTTGCCATTCTTCCAGCAGGCGCGCGGCTTCCTCGGAACCCATTTTGGCGGCGGCTTCGAGGTCGCTGGTATAGCCGGGTTTGCCCACGCGGTGTTTGGCGATGGCACGATGCAACAGACCCTCGGCTTCCGGGGCCAGTTCAATGCCAACCGGGATTGCCAATGTTTGATCGAAGGCTTCGAGTGCTGCCGGTGCATCGTTCAGGGCCAACAGCGCTTTGCCCAAAAGGTATGTGGCGCGGCGGCGGCGGTTGTAGTTCGGGTCGGTTTCGTCGAATGCGCGCTTCAGGTACAGGCGCAGTTCGTACACTGCCTCGGTGTATTTTTTTGCACGAAACAGGCACTCGCCTTTGCGCATGCGGGCCAGCCAGTGCAGGGGTTGAAGGGCGAGGGAGTGCTTCACGGCCTGGTCGAAATCCTGCGCCGCGCTTTCCCATTCGTTTTTCAACATTTTCACCTTGCCGCTGCCGTAGTAAGCGTCGGGGTGGTAGGGGTTGGAGCGGATGCTTTTGGAGAAATCCCGCAGGGCATCGTTGAAGTTGCGCAGTTTGTAGTTGACGTAGCCGCGGCGTTCGTACGCCAGCGCATGCCGTTCAAATTTTTCAATCGCGCGGCTCAGGGCCTCGGTAGCCTCCAGTTCCTTGCCTTCCTGCCCAACGAGGCTGCGGCCCCGGCGGTATTCCTGCACGGCAACTTTGTCGGAGTCCGGCTCGATATTCATTTTTTCCAGCAGGCCGCCTTCGCCGATACACCAGGCCCAGATGTTGCCGGCCACGGCGTATTGCGCCATTTCGCTAAAAAGGGATACCGTGTTGCGCCACGACTTTTCCGACAGCGCCGTCAACTTTTGTTGCGGCACCGTGAGGGCAAAGTCGGTATCCGACATCACATCCTCCGCTTTGAACAGGACATCCGATTTGAAGTAAATCTCCACCCGGTTTTGCCAGTGTTGCAAAGCCTTCTCAAAGGTGCGTTGGCTGCCGAATTCCAGCCGGCCCTTGAAGATCAATTTGAACGATTGCGTTTGCATCCTTTCCTGCTGTTTTATCATAACTACAAGGCTGATAGGGTAGAAATTAGTTGGTGCATACCTGAGAGAGAAGCGAGACAAACCCCGGCACGGCAGGTTCGGTTGCCCGCCGTGACTTGCATTTCCATGAAATCGTTTGTTCTTAAGCCTTTTCGAAGGGATTATTGGTCGTGGCAAACAGAGACCAAAAGAAAAGGCCCACTTTCCCCAAAGAGGAACAAATGTCCAAAATTATCTCTTGTCCGACAAATTTAGGGCGCACATTTTTTGAAAAAATTATTTGTCTGGAATCGTAAAAGGCTTGTTTTGTTCCATGACCTGCGCCGGCTTTCCGGTTATTTCCAAATAAAAACCCGGCACTGCCGAAACGCCAAAAAATACCGTAACGGAAATGCCAATCTTTACGCATTTTCGCCGCTCAACCAACGCACCTGTTTCCGATGGCAGAAAAACGACTTTTTGACTACCTCTACGACCAAATGGAGCAGTACCCCCTGGAAAAAGCATTCGGGCACAAAGTCAACGGCGTGTGGGAATACTTCTCTACCGTCGAAATGGTGCGAAGGGTCAACCAGACCAGTTGCGGCCTGCTGGAACTTGGCCTCAAACCCGGCGACAAGGTGGCCACAGTCGTGTACCAAACCAGCCCGGCCTGGGTAGTGCTCGAATTCGCCATGGCCCAAATCGGCATTCTGAACGTACCGATGTACCCTACCATCAGCGCCCGCGAGTACGAGTACATCCTGCGCGAATCGGAGGCCCGCTTCTGTTTCGTCGGCGACAAAGACCTGTACGACAAGGTACACACCGCTCAGGCCAACCTGCCGGGATTGCAGGAAATCATCGCCTTCGGCGAACATCTGTCCGCGCGAAACTGGGAGTTTTTGTTGCAGGGAGACCCGTCGCGGCAAGCAGAGGTGGACCGGATCAAGTCCGGCATCCGCGCCGACGAGGTGATGACCCTCGTGTACACCTCCGGCACCACGGGCAACCCCAAAGGCGTCATGCTGACCCACACCAACATCGTGTTCAATATCGAAGCCATGCGCCGCTTACTCCGGTTTCAGCCCGGCGACCGCGTGTTGAGTTTTTTGCCCGTCAGCCACATCTTCGAGCGGGTAGCCGTGTACGCCTTCACGGCTATGTGCGGTAGCGTAACATTCACCGGCACCGAAAACCTCGGCGGCGAAACGGGTGATTTGCGCGCCATACGTCCACACTTTTTCACCACCGTGCCGCGCCTGCTGGAAAAAGTGTATGAAAAAATTGTGTCCAAAGGCCTCGAACTCAAGGGCATCAAACGCTTTCTGTTTTTTTGGGCGCTCAACCTGACCGACCACTGGCATTTCGACCACCGCCCCTCCGGGTTCATGGCGCTGAAATGGTGGCTTGCCGACAGGCTCATTTTCAGCAAATGGCGGGAAGCCCTCGGCGGCTGCGTCAAAACGATTGTGACCGGTGCCAGTGCCTGCCCGGTACGGGTGATGCGCACGTTCAATGCCGCCGGTATTCCGGTGCGCGAAGGTTATGGTATGACCGAGGCGGCGCCCGCCCTGAGTTTCAGCCGGGTGGAGCCGGAAGGCGCCATGCTGGGTACGGTTGGCCCGCTGCTTGACGGGGTGGAAGTACGCCTCGAGCCCGATCCCGACTTCCGGCCCGGCGAAGGCGAAATTCTGGCAAAAAGCCCCGGGGTAATGGTCGGCTACTACCAACAACCCGACAAAACGGCCGAGGTCATCCGGGAAATCAACGGCGAACGCTGGTTGGCCACAGGTGATGTAGGCGCCTGGGTGGAAGGCCCGACAGGCCTCAAATTTCTCAAAATAACCGACCGAAAAAAGGAACTGCTCAAAACCAGCCAGGGCAAATATGTGGCGCCTGCCCCCATCGAATCGGCACTCAAGGAGCATTTCCTCATCGAGCAGGCGATGGTCGTGGGCGACGACCGGAAATTCGTCACAGCCTTGCTCGTGCCTTCGCAGGACGGGCTGCGCGACTGGTGTCAGCGGCACCAGATTCCCTGGACGTCACTGGCTGAAATGGTGCACAAACCCGAAGTGCTGCGCCGCTACGAGATGCTGCTGGAACGGATCAACCCGGCGTTTGCCCGCCACGAGCAGATCAAAAAATTTGTCCTGCTGCCGCAACCCTGGGAACCGGTAAAGTCCGACGGCTCGGACGCCGAACTGACCCCCACGCTAAAATTGAAACGCCGGGTGATCTTGCAGAAGTTTGAGCGGGAAATTGAGGGGATGTATGCGGAATGACGGAAAACCAGTGCTTAAACTTCATCGCTCTCGCCTCGTTGAAGGGAAATCCAATCTCTCAGGGCTTCAATAAAAACTTTCATTTCCTCAATCAGAGCTTCGATATCAGCATCGGAAGGGGTTTGATCCATTTCATAATCGGCATCCATACGAGCATCAAAAGCCCTTTTGACGATGGTGGTGAAATGTTTTGGGAAAACGCCTGTATGCACGAAATTCCTGTTGAACCAACCAATGAGTTGTTGGTGTTTTGAAGTTTTAAAACCCTGAATCAGGCTTAGTGCCAGCATGGCGTAGTACATTCCATAATAGATCCGATTGGCCGCTATGCCGTTTCTATGGCCTTCAAAACAAAAAACAGCGTCGGCAATGCTATCCTCTGCCTGCCTGATTCTTTGTAGTGCCAACGCCATTTTGTCATTGTGGTCATTCATGCGTAAATGCCGTTTTGCGTGGCATCGGTAAACAGCGGCTGTTTGCCTCGAAGGGAGTGCAACAACTCTTCCTCTGAAATTACCAGTGTTTGTGTGAAAACATCAAAATCCAGATCCAGATAAGCCATCACATCTCGAATACCACGCACCACTCGCCAGTCATAATCACCGCGAACAACCACAACGAAATCCCAGTCAGACCAAGGCTTTGGTCTGCCCCATGCTCTTGAGCCGAAGAGAATCACATCCTTGACTTTGTCTCCGAAGGCTGTTTGCAGACGAGTTCGGGCTTCTCGAAGTACCTTGTCACGTTTTTTCATAATAGGTTTAACCTGAATTATTCGCAAAAATAGACTTTTACTACTTGAAATTTCAAGTCAATAAAATTCCGATCCCATCAATTATCTCGCTCTAAAAGGTTTTCCACAGTTTTTTTCAAAACGGCCTTGCGCGTCTCCGGCACCTGCACCGATTGCAGGTGCGCAAAGGCTTCGTTCTGGAAACGCTGTTTTTCTGCCAACACCAGTTCCGGGATGCCGTTCCGGTCAAAAATCGCGCGCACGGCCTCGACTTTGCCGGGCTCGTCCGGCCCGGTATGCATCCAGCGCCCGAGTTCCGCCCGATCGGCGTTTGAGGCAATTTCGAGCGTTTTCAGGACGAGCCAGGTTTTTTTGTTTTGCAGGATATCGCCACCCACCTGCTTGCCGAATTTGGCCGGGTCGCCGTAGGTATCCAGCAGGTCGTCCTGTATCTGGAAGGCAATACCGGCAAGGCGACCAAACTGGTACAGGTGCTCGCAGTCGGCGCCGGCGGCGCCGGCACAGCGGGCGCCCATTTCGAGCGCGCCACCGAGCAGAACGGCGGTTTTCAGTTCAATCATGCGCATGTATTCGGCTAATTGTACGTCCTGCCGCGTCTCAAAATTCATGTCGTACTGCTGGCCTTCGCACACCTCCACGGCGACGCGGTTAAAAATTTGCACCAGATCGGCCACCAGGTCGGCGGGGCCGGTGGCGGCCAGGTGCCGGTAGGCGTGGATGAGCATGACGTCGCCGCTGAGGATGCCGGTGGTAATGTTCCAGCGGGTATGTACGGTGGGTTTGCCGCGGCGCAGGGGCGCAGCGTCCATAATGTCGTCGTGCAGGAGGGTAAAATTGTGGAACAACTCCACGGCCCAAGCCGCCGGAAGGGCCTGCTTCGGATCGTCGGAAAACAATTCGTACGCCATTAGCAAAAGGGCCGGGCGCAGGCGTTTGCCGCCGAGGGTGAGCATGTAGTCGCAGGGTTCGTACAACTCGCGCGGGGTACCGGGAAAGGGGTTCCGTGCGGCGTACGCAGCGATACGGTCGAGCAGATCAGGTAGTTGGTGCATGGTGTGGATGAACGGCGGCGAAGGTACTCCAAAGTTCAAAATCCGGCTTCAAACTTCCGCCAGTCGGCCTCCGTGTCCACATCCGAACGTTCGGGTAGCAGGGCGCAGGTTTTTCCCAGGCCGCCGATTTTTTCCAGTGTGGCCGCGCGCACAGACTCGGTGCTCCAGGCAATTCCCTCGAATACGGACGGCTCGAACGCGCGCATGCCGAGCAGGTAGTAGCCGCCGTCGGGTGTGGGGCCGAGCACAAAGTCGTGGCGTTCCAGCAGGGAAAAGGCCTCGTTCAGCAGCACACCGTCGAGTTCCGGGCAGTCGCTGCCGATGATGACGGCCCGGTCGGCGCCGTCGGCAAAGGATTGCCGGAAAGCGCCGGCCATCCGGGCGCCGAGGTCGGGGCCGTGTTGCATGTATTTTTTGAAATCGGCGCCGGCCCAGACATCTCCGGCTTCGATTCGGTCGGAGTAATAAAGCCGGCGTTCCGCCCGGGCGCCCAGCGCCGCCAGTCGTGTTTTTTCCAGCAAAAGAAGGTAGATGCGCAGGGCTTCTGCATCGCCGACCGTCCGGGCAAGACGGGTTTTAACCTTGCCCAAAACCGGGTTTTTGATAAAGATTAGCAATACCGAGGGCATGAATTGCAAGGGTGTACGTTCAGGTAAAATCATCTTTGCCGCATGGCGCGGCAATATCGCCGTCCGAAGAGCACCCTTGTTGTCAATTATGAAAAAATACCTGGTATTTCTGCTTCCCATTCTTGGTTTGTTCGGCCTGACCGTGATCAGCGCCTGCTCAAAAGACGACCACAACCATGGCAACGACGCCACCATCACCATTGCGTCCCCTACTGCCGGACAAATGTTCCACAGCAGCGAGGCGGTGCCCATCAAAGCCACACTCACCGGGGAGGAGTCGCTACACGGCTGGAAAGTCGAGATTCGAAAAAAATCGGACGGAATGGTGCTGTTCACCGCAGACGCGCATGTCCATGCGGTTACCCTGACCATTGACGAAGTCTGGGTGAATAACCTGACCGAGCACACCGATCTGGTGCTGGAGGTTTTTGCCCGAATTGATCACGACGGCGCCGAGGTGTCAGAAACGGTGAATTTCCACGCGCACCCGATGTAAGGGAGGGGAACAGGGCAAACACATCAAACAAGATAACGACCTCGGAGAGGTCAAACATTGGTAGAAAACGGCCATTCTTGTCGTTTACACGACCTCGGTACCGGCGCGTTTTGATTAGTTATAATTTTCAAGCCAAGCCCTGAAAGGGCTATATGTTTATAGCATGGAAATGTGGCACATTCGAGAACCCCAAAGGGGTTTTATGTCCAACTAACGTTCTGACATACAACCCCTTCAGGGTTGATGCCCGAATAATTCCTTTTCTATAAACATATAACCCCTTCGGGGCTATAAGCAATTAACGCACACCGGTACCGAGGTCACGCCTGATTTTGATGCGTTTGCCCTGGGGAGGGGAGGCGGGTTCAGAAAAACAGCCCAAAGCCTACATCGAACACCAAGCCGCTGTAAGTGGAAATTTGTTCAACGGTCGCCCCCGTCGGGAATAACTCCAATTCGTTTTTAGCCATCAATACGCTATACCCAAGTCCGAGGTTAATGGCGAAATGTACGTTGGGGAAAAACGAAAGGCCTGCTCCGCCGCCAAACTCGGTCAGTATAGTCACTGCCCGCACATTGTACCTGTATGATTTAACCCCACCCAATAAACACCATACAAAATTGGCCCGTGCCGGACGGCACGGGCCAATCTGTAACATTATCGCTTCAACAAAATCTATTTTCCGGTTACTCCACCACTACCCGCCGCACCGCAGCGCCTTTGCCATCCGTCACGCGCACGAAGTATGCGCCGGACGGCAGGGCGCTCAGGTCGAGCGGATGCACAGCCGTACCTGAGGGCAGGTCGAGTCGCTGCTGCACCTGTACCCGGCCCAGCAGATCATGCACCGCTACGGTGTATGCGCCCGACCGGAAATCCTCAAAACGCAGGCTCGTCCAGCCGGTGGTCGGGTTGGGGAACAGCGTCAGATTGCCTGCCAAAGTTTGCTCGCCGGTGCCGGAGGTGATGAACACCTGCACGGTATCCGTGCTCTCGCAGCCGTTGGCATTGATCACCGTCACGGCGTAGGTGCCCGACTGCGTAACCGTAATCGTTTGCGTGACGGCGCCGGTGCTCCACAGGTAAATGTAGCCCTGGCCCGCACCGGCGTCGAGTACGTAACTGGCCGGAGCCGTCAGCACGGTGTCGTTGCCGAGATGAACCAGCGGCGCCGGGAAAGCAAATGCCGTATAGGTTACTACCGAGTCGCAGCCGAAAATATTTGTGAACGCAAATGTGGCAGACTGGCCCGCCGTCAGCGTCGTCCCGTTGACCACTACCTGCTCATCGGGGCAAACACCCACCGTCAGGCTGTCGGACGAGGAAGGCAGGTACGAGACGGTCACCTCGTCGCCGGCCTGGCAACCCACCGCATTCGTTACGGTCACCATGTACGTGCCGGCAGCCGTCGCGTTCAGCGTTTGACCGGTGGAGCCGTCGCTCCAGAGGTACGCGCTGTATCCGGCGCCGGCGTCGAGCAGGACATCCGTGCCTTCGCAAGTCGAGACGCCGGTTTGCGCCAGATTGAACGTGCAGTACGGCGACACATAGCCTAATTTTTGCGGCAAGCCGAAAATGTACAGCCGGGTTGTTTTTCCCGTGATCTGAATGGAACCATTGCCGGCCGGGCTGGCAATACCGAAGTCGTTGTCGTTCACCACGGCAATGGTGCTGTCGTTGAGAATCGTCAGGCCCTCGGGTTTGTCGTGCGAACGATCCCAGCCGGCTTCGAGCAGGTCGAGCACCTGGGTTTTGGGAATTACCGTCACGCCGAAAGCGGCGAGATTGGCCGCCGTACCCACCTGTTCGAGCGTCTGGCCGCTGTAGTCTTCCGTGCTCAGCGGCGTAGCGCCGGAGAGGTCAATTTTGTACACAAACTTCTCGTTCCAGCCGTTGCGTTCGGCGTGTTCGATGAGCAAAAATTCGGTGTTATTCACCGCCACGAGGTCGCCGATCTTCCAGTCGCGCGTACGGATTTGGCCGCGCACCGGATTGATTTCGTAGGCAAACTGCCGCACGGCATCCGTTTTCGGGTCAATCTCAACCATACGAATCAGGCGGCTCGAATTGCCCACGGCCACGGACGGGTTGTCGGCAGGGCTTTGCACAAAGGCGTAAATTTTGCCGTTGGGCGTGTAGGCCACCCCTTCGAAACCGCGGTTGGGACGGCGCTTGCCGATAGCGGTGGGCAGGGGCGCATCCTGC
>JAEUUV010000260.1 GCA_016787285.1 Saprospiraceae bacterium
CCCGAAGGGGTTTTATGTTCAACTAACGTTCTGACATACAACCCCTTCAGGGTTGGCACTTGTGCTAATTGCCATCTATAAATATACAACCCCTTCGGGGTTTTTGGTTTTGTACTATCAGCAATCAATGCGCGTCGGTACCGAGGTCGGTTATGAATACCGGGAACGCATATTTCTACCAATGTGTGACCTCTTCGAGGTCGTTTTGAACCATAACTGTATCATTGCCAACCAACCGTATGGCCGACGTTTTTTCTCAAATCTACATCCAGACGGTATTTGCCGTCAAACACCGGCAAGCCTTAATCAGACCGGAATGGGAAGAAGACCTGTACAAATACACCACGGGTATCGTGCAAAACAGGGGGAACAAATTGCTCGCCATCGGCGGCATGCCCGATCATATTCATATCTTCATCGGCCTGAAACCTGTTGAAGCGCTTTCCGATCTGGTTCGGGAAATCAAAAAAGCCACGAATGAATACATCCATGACAATCGCTTGTCGAAATTCAAATTCGATTGGCAGGCGGGTTACGGAGCATTCTCGTACAGCCGCTCGCACCGCGATGCCGTTTGCAAGTATATTTTGAATCAGAAAGAGCACCATCGGAATAAGACATTCGAGGAAGAATTTTTTAAGATATTGAACGATTTTGAGGTTGAAATCGGCAAAAAGCAGATGTTTGATTTCTTTCTACCGGATTGACGGCCGACCTCGGAGGGGGCGAACATGGGCAGGAAAAGGCAGGTGTTTAACCGGCGCTCGCCGGTACCGAGGTCGTCGCAATTTTGATACGTTTGCCCTATGGAGCAGTTCCAAAGTTTTTTGAAACCACAACTACTTGCAACATGACCAAACCCGCACCCATCGCCGAACTCGAATCCCTGATCGGCATCCCGTTGCACCCATCGCCCGCGCACGGCTACGACCCTGTGCGAAATGTGATGGCCTGCCGTACGGATCCGGAACACGAAGGCCTTTGGCTGCTCCAATATGCCCTGCATCCCGACGGCGCCCTCGCCGGCCTGAACCTCTTCAGCCTCGACCTCGACGACGGGCAATGGCAAAAAATAGCCGCCCTGCTGCCCCTCGAACGCCTCGAAGCGCTCAACCTGCGGGGAAACCAACTCACCCGCCTGCCGGAGCTGGACAAAATGCCGAACCTCCGCTACCTCGACCTCTGCGACAACCAACTGACGGAGTTCGAGCTGCCCGACGGGCTGGCCGACCAACTGGAGCACCTCTGGCTGCAAGGCAACGAGGCACTGACCACACCGCCGCCCGAAGTGGTGCGGCAGGGGCGTTTTGCGCTGCGTAACTATTTCCGGGAACTCGCCGAGCAAGGCGCCGAGGTGGTGTACGAGGCCAAAATGCTCATCCTCGGCGACGCGGGCGCCGGCAAAACCACGCTTGTCCGCAAGATCAGAGACCCCGACGCACCGCCCCCCGACCCGGTGAAAGACAGCACCACCGGCATCGCCGTGACCCGGCTCCCACTGACCGAGGTCTCGCCCGCATTCACCATGCACGTCTGGGATTTCGGCGGACAGGAGGTGTACCACGCCACGCACCGGTTTTTTCTCACCAAAAAATCGCTGTATGTGCTGCTGTGCGACGGGCGCAAGGAAGAGCAGTTCGACTACTGGCTGCAAATGCAGGAAATCTACGGGCGGGACAGCCGTCTGCTGCTCGTGGTGAACCAAAAGGGCGAGATGCAGCCCGCGCTGCCCATGAGCGACCTGCGCCGCGACTACCCCAACGTGCAGGAAGGCCGCCCCACCGTCGTCAACCTGATCGCCGACCGCGCCGGAGCCGTGGCCCTGCGCCGGCACATCGAGCGCAGCATCCGCAGCCTGCCCCAGTTCGAGCGCGGCGAGCGGGTGCCCCAAAAATGGGTCGCCATCCGCCGCCGGCTGGAGGCAATAGACGCCGACCACATCCCGCTCGCCGAGTTCCGAAAAATCTGCCAGGCCGAGGGCATCGGCGAAAAGGATCGGCAGGACTTTTTGCTCGATTTCCTGCACGATCTCGGGGCGTTCCTGCACTTCCGCGACATTGCCGGGCTGAACAAAATGGTCGTCCTGCGCCCGGCATGGGCCACGCAGGCCGTGTACAGCGTGCTGGACCACACCCGCAAAAAAGGCGACAACGGCCATTTCACCCGCGCCGACCTCGACCGGGTGTGGCACTGCGCCGAGTACGAGGACTACTTCGAGGAACTGCTCTTGCTGATGGAAAAATTCGAACTCTGCTACCGGGCGACCGGGCAGGAGGGGCTGTACATTGTGCCCTCGCTGCTGCCCGACGAGCCGCCCGCCGGCTCGTCTGGGGCGGTTCGACCGTGCTGCAACTGCACTACCAGTACACGTTCATGCCCAAGGACATCATCGCGCGGCTCATCGTGCGCCAGCACCACCTGCTGGAGTCGCCCCCGGCCATGTGGAAACGCGGAGCGTGTTCAGCGAAAACGGTGCCCGTGTGGAGGTGCTGGAAAGCGCCCGCGACAAGCGCATCAGCCTGCGCACCGACACCGGCGGCAAAAACGCCAAGGAACTGATCGGCGCCATCGCCCGCGACATTGATGCCATCAACCGGGGCTTCCATTTCAACGAACGGATGCGGGTGGAGCAAAAAATTCCCTGCAATTGCGCGGTTTGCAAGGGTATGCAGGTGCCGCATTATTTTTTGCGCAGCAATCTGGATCGCGCCGAAAGCGCCGGCTCGCCCGTGCAGTGTCAGCAGAGTTTTGAGATGGTCAACGTCCGCGAACTACTCGACGGGGTTTTTGCAGAAAAAATTGGGCGAGAGCCTGACCATTCCTCTATTTTGGAACGTATTGAACGTGGAGAGTTGCGACTGGCTTTTGAGGCCATGAAAGGCGAATACCCGGAGGTGTCCGGTCTGCTCGGCAGCCTGAGCGTAGCCGAAAAGGAGTACCGGGATCAAAAAATTGACTTCAAGGAATTGGCGCAGAAAAAGGCCCGGTTGAGTAGCGCGGCGCTGGATATGTTGGGGCCGGAAAAGTGAGCCACCCCCCTCTCACACCACCGTCCCGTACATCTTCCCTTTCCCCGTCATCTTGATCAGGTAGTTCAGCCGCTTCAACGCCTCATCGCGGCGGCTGTCGCCGCGGATTTCGGCGATCCAGCCGATCTTGAGGCGGCGGTAGTGGTGGGGGAACTGCTGGAAATTTTCCCACACCAGCGGGTCGGCCTGCAACTGCTCCAGCACCCATTCGGGGATGACCAGCTGGTCGTCGGGCGAGCCGATCTGGTCGCGGATGGGTTCGATGCCGGCGGGCGTCATCAGGCCGTTGGCCTGGAGTTTCCACACGCGCTGGCGGTTCAGTTCGGACAGAAAAGATTTTTTCCGGCGCGGAGTGATGCGTCGCACGGCGCTTTCCTCATCGTATTTTTTGGCAGTACCATCAATCCAGCCGAAGCACAGGCATTCTTCCACCATGTCGTCGTAGGGCAGGCTGGGTTTGCCGCTGGCTTTTCGGAAGGTGCGCAGCCACACCTCCGGCTTTGAGCGGTGGTGCGTGTCGAGCCAGGCGCGCCACTCGGCGCGGGTGTGCGGGTAAAAAACTTCGGTGATGTCCATGCTTGTGTTTTTCTTTTCACCGCGGAGACGCAGAGACGCGGAGTTTTGATTATCAAACTAACTTGAACTCCGCGTCTCTGCGTCTCCGCGGTGAAAAATTTACGGCATCTCGCGTCTCCCTGTCTATTTGAAACAACCCGGAGGGTATTGTCAACTACTCAAATCCGGCATTCATCCGCCGATTCGGGCAGTCGTCGGCATTGATTGGCCAATATCCGGGATGTGTGCGCACCTTTGTTCCAAATCTGCCTTGGGCAACCCGACATGTTTCGCAGCGCAAAAATAGTCGCTTTCCTGATCTGCCTGACCGGCCCGGCCAAAAGTCTGCCGGCGCAGGTGAATTCGGACAGCCTGTGGGGCATCTGGAACGACACCGACCTGCACGATACCCTGCGCATGAAGGCCGTGCAGGACATGGCCTGGGGTATTCTGTACAGCAATCCCGACTCGGCCACAAGCCTGGCAAAACTGGAACTTGGCCTTGCCCGGAAATCCGCCAACCGCAAATGGCAGGGCAAGGCCCTGAATACGCTCGGCGCCACCGACCACCTCAAGGGCAACTACGCCGCTGCACTCAGCCATTACCAGCATGCCCTGACGGCCTTTCTGGAGGTGGGCGAAAAGAAAAGCACCGCCTCCATGTACAACAACCTCGGGCTGATCTACCGGGAACAAGGCGACTATGCCAAAGCACTCGGCTTTTACCAAAAATACTTAGCCCTCGGCGAGGAACTGCACGACACGGGCATCACGGCCAATGCCCTGAACAACCTCGGAATCCTGTACAGCGATCAGGCCAATTTCGCCGGCGCACTGGAATATTACGAGCGTGCCCTGCGGCTGGCCGAAGGACTCGGCGACAAGTCCGGCATGGCCATCGGCTACAACAATATCGGCTCCATTCATTTCTCCAGGACGGATTATCCCCAGGCTCTCGGCTACTACGAACGTAGCATTGCCCTGCGCAAGGAAATCGGCGACCAGCGCGGCATGGCCTCGGTGTACAACAACATCGGACTGATTTACAAGGAAACCGGCGACTACGTGCAGGCGCTTGCATACCACCACAAAGCGCTCGAAATTCAGGAAAAATTGGGCGACAAGCCGGGCCTCGCCGGCACCTACTACAATATCGGCTCGGCGTTGAATAGCCAAAAATCCTGGGAACAGGCCGTGACCTGGTGTTCCAAAGGGCTGGCCTTGAGCGAGCAAATCGGTGTGCTGCGGTTTGCCCGCCATGCCTGCCACTGCCTGTACGAGGCGCACAAGGCGGAGGGCAAACCGGCGGAGGCCCTGCGATTTCATGAACGCTACCTCGAATTGAGCGACAGCCTGCGCACCGAAGAAACCAACAAACGCCTCGAGCAGATGGAATTTGCCAAGCAGGTCATGGCCGACAGCCTTAGCAAGGAAGAAGAAAAACTCAAAATGGAAATGGCCTACCAGAAAGCCGTGCGCACCAAAAATACCTGGCTGAACATTGCGCTCGCGTCGGGGCTGTTCGTGCTGGCGCTGGCGGTCGGCTTCTGGAGCCGGATGTTGTACTTCCGGCGGTATTCCCAGATGTTCCAGGACAAGGCCGAGCACCTGGAGAAACAGCAACTCATCAACGAAATTGCCTTGCTCAAAACCCAGGTGAACCCGCACTTTTTGTTCAACAGCTTGAGCATCCTGTCGTCGCTGGTGCGCGTGAATCCCGATTTGTCGGAGCAGTTTATTGACCAACTCTCCCGTTCCTACCGGTACATTCTGGAGCAGAAAGAGCAATCTTTGGTCACGCTCCGCACCGAAATGGAGTTCATCCGTTCGTATACGTTTTTGCTGAAAATTCGCTTTGAAAACAAATTCGATGTGCGTTTCGAACTGCCGGAAGACGTACTGGATCAGTACAAAATAGCGCCGCTGACGCTGCAACTGCTGGCCGAGAACGCCGTGAAGCACAACCGGATGTCCGTCCGCGAACCGCTCATCGTGTATGCGGGCCTCGGCGACGGCCCTTCGCTGATTGTCCGCAACCACCTGCAGCCGCGCATCACGCCCACCAAATCCACCGGAGTCGGCCTGCAAAACATCATCAACCGCTACGCACTGCTCACCGACCGCCCGGTATGGGCCGGCGAGCGGGAAGACGAGTTCGTGGTGCGCGTGCCGCTTTTGTGAGATATTTCACCGCGGAGACGCGGAGGTGCAGTGAAAAAAATCTACCCCGCGCTTTCCGTGGTATCCGGCTCGATCAGGAGCGGTTGGGCGGGCGCTTGCTCCGCCTGTTTCAATTGCCGCAGGAAAAACAGCAGCACAAGCAAAACGACGAGCGACAGCGCAATGATGTTGCGTACGGGAAACGGATCACGAACCTGACGGCGAAACATAGTCGGTAGTTTTTGCGCCAAAAGTACAGCAGGTTCCGGCCCTCCACCTCAAAACTTTTACCCGCCGAAGCCTTGGAGAGGGCGGGCCAACCTCAAAACTCAAAGCTGACTTGTTTTAGCGCCTGCACGTAGCGGTCAACGTAATCAGGCGCCGTTTTCCGGCGATACTGCATCACCCAGCGCGGGTGCGGCATGGGCACCACCTCGCGGAAAAAGCCGTGTGTGGCGTTTATTTTTTGAAAAAACTTGAAGTTCGCGCCCTCGCCGATGCAAATCGCGGTGTCGCGGTTGGCGCCGAATTCCAGTTGCGTCCGGATGTTCCAGACGACGAACGGCTCCACGCTTTTGATCAGGTTTCGGTCGTCGTAGTAGTTGATATTGACACCGTTTTTCACAAAACCCAGGGGCGACAGGGACGTGATGTAAAACCGGCGGCAAAACGCCTCGGCGCCGCCGAATGCACGAATGACCATCCAGACAAACTGTGCCGAGAGTTCCGGTTTTTTGGGAAAACTGTTTTCGATACCGCACTCTGTTTCCAGCCGAACCGGATCGGTGAACGGCACGCCCGTCAGTCCGGCGCCGAAACGCCCCGGATTGATGCCGAACAGGAACGTGCGCGGCTGCTCGTCGGCGTAGTATTTTTGGTAAAAAGCCGTGAGCGCCTGCATGGTCGTCGGGTTCGAGTAGGGAAACAGCCACTCAAAATCCGGCGGCAGCGCGATATCGGGCGGGCGCAAGGCGCGGGTAAAAGCAATAACCTGATCGGCGAACAATTCCAAATGATGAATGATGAATGATGAATTTCTTGCGTTGGCGGCGATGAATCATTCTTTTCGCGCCATAGCAAAGGTATGGAGGCGACAGCAGCCGAACTGGAACGTATACATAAACCCTGATGCACCGAAAGTTGATTTTCCCCAATTTTGCCGCATGATTCTCCAGCCCCTTGCACGTAACCAGCCTGAAACCTAACCCGAAACCTTCCAACCCGAAACCCGAAACCAGAAACCCCGGAACCAGAAACCTTTTTCCAACACGATGCCACACCCACCCGTCCGCATTCGTCCGGCCACCGAGGCCGATTTGTCCGCCATTCACGCTTTGGTGTACGAACTGGCGGTGTACGAAAAGTCACCCGAGTCGGTAACGACCACGCCCGCCGAGTACCTCGAGGATTTCCGAAACGGCTTGTTCCAGAGCCACGTAGCCGAGATGGACGGCCAGATCGTCGGTATGGCGCTGTACTACATGGCCTATTCGACCTGGCGCGGCAAGATGCTGTACCTCGACGATCTTGTGGTGAGCGAGCCGTACCGCCGCCACGGCATCGGGCAGTTTCTTTTCGACGCGGTGCTGGCAGAAGGGCGCCGCCGGGGTTGTCGTTTGGTCAAATGGCAAGTGCTGGACTGGAACACGCCCGCGCTGGATTTTTATCGGAAAAACCAGGCCGTGATCGAGACGGACTGGTGGAATGGGAAGATCAGTTTTGAGTTTTGAGTTTTGGGTTTTGAGTGGCGTCGTCTGGATTATTCATTGATGGTGAAGCGGGCGTACTTGATTGTTTTGCCGGCGGCGAGGTGCATGCCTTCGTAGAGCGTCTGGATGCCGAGTTCGGGATACGGTAGCGGCTTGGCGTAGATATCGTCGTCGGCAAAGAGCAGGCGGCAGCGCGGGTCGGCGGCCACGGTGTCGAGTGTGAACCGGTAAAAATCGGGATCGTCGTGTTTCAGGTGTACGAGGCCGCCGGGGCGCAGGATTTGGCGGTATTTTTCCAGGAAAAAGGCGGACGTGAGGCGGCGGTTCTCTTTGCTGGCGCGCGGGAACGGGTCGGGGAAGGTGATCCAGATTTCGTCCACCTCGCCGGGAGCAAAGAAGTGGTCAATGATCTCGATGCGGGTGCGCAGGAAGGCCACGTTGGACAGGTTTTCCTCCAGCGCGGTTTTGGCGCCTTTCCAGAGGCGGTTGCCTTTCACGTCTACGCCGATGAAATTGCGCTCCGGGAATTGCCGGGCCAGCGCCACGGTGTATTCGCCGCCGCCGCAGGCGAGTTCGAGCGTGATGGGGTTGTTGTTTTGAAAATGCTGGCTGTTCCAGCGGTCTTTTAGTTCCACGGGTTGCATGTCCGCGCCCACCAGCGCAGGCTGCTGCACGTTGTAGCA
>JAEUUV010000117.1 GCA_016787285.1 Saprospiraceae bacterium
CCCGAACGACGGTACGGACTATGCCGACACCGACGGCGACCTGGTTCCGGATTACGTGGAAACGACGTACCAGCCGAACAACGGCGGTGTGGCGACGAACGCGAACGATCCGAACGATTTCACCGATACGGATAACGGCGGTGTGCCGGATTATGTGGAAACCATCCTGTTCCCGAACAGCGGCTTGCCGGCTACAAATCCGGCGGTTGCAGCGGACGACAACCAGGACAGCGACGGCGACGGTGTAACGGATTACAACGAGTTGGTCAATGGATCAAACCCGGGTAATCCCTGCGATCCCAACCCGAATGCAGTGGCTTGTCCGACCGGCGATTTCGACGGCGACGGTGTGCTGAACGGCGTTGATCCGGATCCGGTTGATCCCTGCATCCCGAACCCTTGCGGCGTTACGATGACCAGCAAAGTGTTCCTGGGTGGCCCGTACGATGATGCTCTGGGTATGATGCACGACAGTCTCCGGGTGTTGAACCTGATCCCGACGGCTCAGCCGTACAATGCGCTGACCGACTACAACTACACCGGCACCGAAACTGTAAACCCGTCTGTGTTCACCACCACCGGGCCGGATGCGATTGTGGACTGGGTATTTGTTGAACTCCGCGACGCAACAGATCCGAAAGTTTCCCTGCACAAACGCGCAGCACTCGTCCAGCGTGATGGAGACATCGTTGATCTGGATGGCACTTCACCGCTGACGTTTGCCGGAGTCGGCACGGGCAACTACTATGTTTCGGTGCGCCACCGCAACCACCTCGGTGTGTTGACCCAGGCGCCGGTGACCTTCGGAGTTGTTCCTCCGGTAGTGGACTTCACCCTGGCAGCCACTTCGGTTTATCAGGTTGCCGGTCCGACCGGATCGCCGCATGCGCGTCAGGAATGGTCGAACAACAAACGCTCCCTGTGGCCGGGCAACATGTCGAACAGCGCCAGCACAGGTGACCGGATTATTTACCAGGGCGCCGATTCGGATACCGAGGAAGCCTATTTCCGGGTACTGCTTGATCCAAACAACCTGACCTTCCTGCCGAACTTCATCGCGCTCGACTACCACAGAGCGGATGCCAACATGGATGGCCGGGTAATTTATCAGGGTGGAAATTCCGACACAGACGTCGTGTTCTTCACGGTTTTGCTGTTCCCGGGCAATCAAATCACCTTCCTGCCCAACTACGTGGTATTTGAACAAATACCGAAATAAGGGATAAGATTCCTGCCCGATACCAAGGCTTTTGCCGGCGTATCGGGCAGGACTTAACCCGATTTCTATTGAAAAAAACGTCCATTTTTTAAAAGAAAAAAAAGATGTCCAACCTGTTTTCAAAATTACTTCTTGCGGCACTCGTCGTTTGTCCGATGCAGATGTTGTGGGCGCAAGCCAAACTCAATCTGTCGCTGATGCCGGATCAGCGCACCTATCTGGTCAGCATGGTACCGGAAAAAACCTGGGCGCCACCCCAAAATACAGTGGCATCTATTCAGGTTGTGTTGCAACTCCAGGCCGGCAAACCTTTTCTGGCCGGGCAGATTAACAGCATGATCCCCGGCATCACATGGGCAGATAACGCCTACGTGGAAAGCCCGTCGGCTGCAAGCGGGCAGCAGTTTGTCTGCTTTGTGATGAATGAGCGTTCCACCAACAAAATCCCCTTCGATGCCGGTGTGGAAACCCCCTTGTTCACCTTCGTGAATCTGGAGCCGGGTTGTGCCGGTCTGGTGCAGTTGGTGGAAAAAAACGATGCCGTTGTCCGCGATGTCGTGCTGCGCGACCGCATCAACGTGACCCAGAACATGACCGTGCTCGGCGCGCGGGGCAATGCCGTTACGGGTATTCTGAATCAGGGCGCCGACTGCACCGTGCTCAGCACCTCCGGTTCGACCCCGGCGCTGGTGAACAACCTGCGGGTATTCCCTGTGCCGGCCACCAACTTCCTGAATATTGCCTGGGAAAACGCCGCAGCAAACGGGCCGGACAAACTCTTGGTCAGCGACATGCTGGGTAAGGTCATGACCCTTGAAAATACCAGCGACCTCACCGGCGAGCACCGCATGCAACTGGATATCGCCACTTATCCCACCGGCCTTTACACAGCCGTGCTGACCAACACTTCCGGTGAGCGTCAGGTTTTCCGCTTTGTCGTCATCCATCCCTGAAAGTCAAATATTTATTCACAAATTAAAATGATATCGAAAATGAACCGCTTCGCAAAAATTATACTGACCGTCTTGTTTTTTGCACCGTTCGCGCTTCTGGCGCAGGTGCAGGTTACTTACAAACTGGAGTACAACATGGCCACGTCCACCTACACCGTTTCCATGAATTCCAACACCGCCTACAACCCGCCCTTGTCACGGATTGCCGCCTCCACGCAGGTCACCATCGTAGTGCCGCAAATAAGCGGAGGCTGGCAACTGACCGACCTCACCAATTTGACCGCTCTGCAATGGGGTTCCTCCTTTCTGGACGGCTCCACGTTGAGCCTCTCAAAGGATTATTTCTTTTTTGCCCCTACGAATGCCGCCGGTTATTCTCCTTTCGCCATAGCAGCCAATACCGACATCCCGCTATTTTCCTTTAAAAGCGGCTCGGGATGCGTGGGCGATTTGTTGCTGTACGACAACATAAACGACCCGCTGAACGCCCATCCGAGTATCAACGGCGACAACAACATCGTCATTCTCGGCGCCGGCGCCGGCAACAAATACGTGGGGAATACCAGCGGGAATGTGGCTTGCGCCCTGCCTTGTACGGCTGATGCCGGTGTGTTGAGTTACTGAAAAAGTTTTACTCCGATGTGTTGAAAATACTGCGTTGAGCAATTGGGTCTTCCAGTTGCCGACCATAGTCATGCTGTTTTTCAAATAATCTTCATTCGCCGTTCAGCGCGATTTCTTACCCTTTTTAATGCGTTGTCTCATGCAAAAGATCGCCTCTTTCATACATTTTCAAACTATCGGCAAATGGATTCCGGTTGTTATCATTTGCCTGTGCTTATGCCTGAATGTTCGGGCGCAGAGCTGCCAGGTAGTGGAAGGCAGCCCGGTAACCTTCACCGCTTCCGGCTACAATAATGCGTCGGATTACATCCAGGCGTACGTCCTCACCGACCTTTCCGGCGTAATTCAATATACGGCCTCTTCGCTGCCCATCCCGGGTGTCGCGGCAGGTCAGTACCTGGCCTACGGCATCAACCACCGGAATACCGGTGCACAACCCAATATTGCTCCGGGTGTCCACATTTCCGGTATCGGGGGCGATTGCGTGGATGTCTCTTCGAGCCTTCCGATCGGGGTTTGTACGTGCAACAACAGCACCGGGAACATCGCTTTTTCCCTGTCGGGCAACAACACCGGCCCGGGGTACACCCAATCGTATGCGCTGACCGATCAAACCGGGGTGATCCTGAGCATCGCTGCCGTTCCGGCATTTTCCGGCCAGAGCAATGGTATTTATCAGGTGTACAGTGTCAACTACGAGAGCGCAGCGGGAATCAGTGGCTATACTGCCGGCAATAATATTTCCGCAGTAAGCGGCTCTTGTGTGGATGTTTCCGCTCCGCTTCCATTCATCGTATGCCTCGTAAGTGATACGGACGGCGACGGCATTGCCGACAGCGATGAAACAGCCAACGGCACCGATCCGAACGACCCCTGCGATCCCGCGCAAATACCGGGCTATACGGGCCATGATCCGAACAACACGACCTGGCAAACAGCCGATTGCGACGGTGACGGCGTGCCCAACGGCGACGAGCACACCAACGGAACCGACCCGTATCTTGATCCCGGTGACACCGACGGCGACGGGATCAACGACGATCAGGAAACGGACAACGGTACCGATCTGAACAACCCCTGCGATCCGGCGCAAGCCCCCGGCTACACCGGCTACGACCCGAACAATGCCATCTGGCAAGCCGCCGATTGCGACGGTGACGGCGTAACCAACGGCGACGAGCAGACTAACGGCACCGACCCGTACGAAAACCCGGGCGACACGGACGGCGACGGCATCAACGACGATCAGGAAACTAATGACGGTACCGATCCGAACAACCCCTGCGATCCCGCACAGGCGCCCGGCTACACGGGCTACGATCTGAACAACGCCGTCTGGCAGGCCGCCGACTGCGACAACGACGGCGTGCCCAACGGCGACGAACACACCAATGGCACCGACCCGTACGAAAACCCGGGCGATACGGACGGTGACGGCATCAACGACGATCAGGAAACCAATGATGGCACCGACCCGAATGATCCATGCGATCCCACTCAGTCCCCCGGCTACACCGGTTACGATCCGAACAACGTCCTCTGGCAGGCCGCCGATTGCGATGGCGACGGTTTTTCCAATGAGGATGAGCAAACAGCAGGCACCGACCCATACGATCCGAATGATTACCCCGCTATCCCTTGTAACAATTTTACAGGCAATCTTTCTTTCTCGTTGTCGGGCAACAATACAAACCCGGGTTATACCCAGTCGTATGTTTTGACAGATCAAACCGGCGTGATTCAGAACATCTCTCCAACGGCTGGTTTTTCCGGCCTGAGTGATGGCACTTATCAGGTTTACAGTGTTAACTACGAAACTGCTTCCGGTATCAGCAGCTATACTGTTGGGAATAATATTTCCGCTGTAAACGGCTCCTGTGTGGATATTTCCACTCCGCTCCTGTTTGTCGTTTGCATAGGCGACACGGACGGCGACGGCATTGCCGACGGCAATGAAACAACCAACGGTTCCGATCCGAACAACCCCTGCGATCCGGCACAGACGCCCGGCTACACGGGCTACGATCCGAACAATGTCATCTGGCAGGCTGCCGACTGCGACAACGACGGCGTCACCAACGGCGACGAGCACACGAACGGCACCGACCCGTTCGAAAATCCCGGCGACACGGACGGCGACGGCATCAACGACGATCAGGAAACGGACGACAGCACTGATCCGAACAACCCCTGCGATCCGGCGCAAGCGCCCGGCTACACGGGCTACGATCCGGGCAATCCGATTTGGTTTGCTGCCGACTGTGATGGCGATGGTTTGACCAACGGCAATGAATACGACAACGGTACGGATCCGTATTGCCCATTCCTTGATTTCGCATCAACCGATGTTTCGTGTGCGGGCTTGTCCAACGGAGCTATTAACGTAACGATGCAGGCGGCTTTCGGCCCCTATAATTTTGACTGGAACGTCAACAGTCTGGACGTAACCGGCGTAAATGGTTCGAATTACGTCTGGCCGAATCTGGCTGCCGGCACCTATACGGTCACGGTCACCTATGGAAACGGATGTGCTGCAGAAGAGTCTGTAACGATCGAGGAAGGGGAGTCTCTGGAAATCGGCGCACTACCGGATATAGGGCCATTATGCCCCGGAAGTACGGTCTCCGCTATCGCGCTTTCCGCGACGCCATCTAATCCTGGAACCCTTTTCTCCTGGAGTGGAGGAGATGGCGCAGGCTTGCCAGACGGAAACAGCACCGGTCTGAACCCGGCTATACCAGGTTTCACCATCGGCGTCACGCAAGGCACCTGGACGGTAACCGTGACGGCCAACCTTGGCCAGTGCACGGATACGGAAGTGTTTGAAATTCAGGTGGGCAGCAGGCCGGACTTTACCACCTGCCCGAACAACCTGACGGTGAATACCGCCGCAAATACCTGCACGGCAGTGGTAAACTACAACGCCACGCCGAACAGCATCCCGGCCCCGGGCCTGGCTTACACTTTCACCGGCGCTACAACAGGCAGTGGTAGCGGCACCGGTAGCGGGGCGACATTCAACCTCGGGGCCTCCCTTGTGCGAATTATTGCCACCAATGCCTGCGGCGCCGACACCTGCCTGTTTACTATAACCGTCGAGGATAAACAGGCGCCCTCGGCGACCTGCCCCGGTAACATAACAGTATCCTGCAACCTGCCGCCGAATCCGGCGAGTGTGTCCGCATCAGACAACTGCACGGTGCAATCCGTAGAATTCGTAAACGATGTATTTCTGGATCCGCCGTCGGCCTGCATGACAGGAAGGAGGGTAGAGCGCACTTACAAGGTGACGGACGGCTCCGGCAACACCAGTACCTGCTCGCATCAGGTCACGTTGATTGACAATACGGCCCCGGTATTTTCCTTTGTGCCTGCCAACGTGACGGTGCAGTGCAACAGCATGCCCGCCCCGGGAACGCCGGTTGCAACCGATAACTGTGGCGGTTCGATAAGCATAACCTACAGCGGGCAAACTGTTTCAGGAATAACTTGTCTGAATGCGTATACACTGACACGCCAGTGGACTGCTACCGATCCCTGCGGCAACACCCGCACTGCCACGCAACGTATCACGGTGATAGACACGCAAAAACCGGCTTTTTTGAATCCGCCGGCCAACATCACGGTGCAATGCGATGCCATTCCGGTTGCGACATTGCCCACAGCAACGGACAACTGCGACACCGAGGTAGCCATCACCTACATCGGCCAGACCAAAACCAACGGTGCTTGCCCGAACGCGTACACCCTGACCCGTCGTTGGGTGGCTGCCGACAATTGCAACAACACGATTTCCATTTCACAGCGCATCTCCGTGGTGGACAATGGTAAACCGGCTCTGACGATCCCGTCCAATGTCACGATTGCCTGCAACGAACCGATACCACCCGTGGGAACTCCTACGGCAACGGACAATTGCGGCGGAAATGTGACCATCGTGTATCTGGGCCAGACGACGGCAAATGCCGCTTGTCCGGGCCAATACGACCTGCGCCGCACCTGGCGTGCGACCGATATCTGCGGAAATTCAACTGCCGCTACGCAGATTATTTCCGTTCAGGACATGGCGCCGCCGACATTCGTTTCGGTGCCACAAAACGCGACCATAGAATGTAACCAGTCGCTGCCGCCGCTCGGCAACCCGGTAGCGTCGGACGCTTGTGGCGGTTATGTCAGCATCACGTACCTGGGGCAGGTGCGTACCAACGGCAATTGCCTGTACAACTACACCCTCACACGCACCTGGCGCGCCACCGACTTGTGCGGAAATGCCACTACCACGGCCCAAGTCATCACCGTTCAGGACACGCATGCGCCCGATTTCGTCAACCCGCCGGCCGATGTGACGGTGCTCTGTGCCCCCGACTGCGTGCCGCCACCGTTGACGCTTGTGGCCGTTGACGCTTGTGGTTCCGCTACTGTGACGCTCCAGGAAAACCAGTCGTCCGGCGATTGTTCCACCGGCTACACCGTAACGCGCACCTGGACTGCCACCGACCAGTGCGGAAATACCAAACAGCACACGCAGGTGTACACCGTACTGCCGGCGCCCAATTTCGGGGCACCTACTTCGGATGCTCAAAGCCGGCGTAAAAAAGTATCCGAACAAACGCAGAATCGCGACCGAAACTCGAAACTCGAAACTCGAAACTCGAAACTTAAAACTGTTTCCTTAGCGCCAAACCCGGCCAACGACCGGGTGCGAATCGGTCTGACCGATTTGGCCGGAGAGACCGCAACGGTTTCAATCTACAACGATCTGGGGCGCTTGATCTGGGAACAGCGGGTACAGGGCGAGGAAGAACTGCAAATCAACCTCCGGCAGGCCGGAGTCACCGCAGGGTTGTACACCGTTCGGGTACAGGCAGCCGATCAGGTGGTGGCGAAACGCCTGGTAGTACGGGAATGACAGGGTAAACCGATGTTTTGCATGATTGACACATGAAGCATGTGCATCCCCCGAGCCGTCCCGTATTTTGGGGCGGCTCACTTTTTTTTGAAAAATGAAGATACATTTGCACGGCAGTCTCCTTTCCTGACTTTTCAACTACCACACCATGAGCGCACTCGGACTCAGCAGCCGCGGCTTTAAAATCGGCACCTGCATCTTTGGAAATCACGGCGCCAAAATGGGCAGCGTCAAACAAATCGTACACGACGGCGACACCGTGGAAGGCCGCTTGAACGACAATATCGGCATCCGTTTCCTCGGCATTGACTCCGCGGAAGTCAGTTTTCCGCTGCCGGCGTCCACCTTCGTTAGTCTGAAAAATGACCGCTGGGACGCGTTTTTTACCTCCGGAAAATGGCGCGTCGGACTCAAACTTGACGCCGGCCTTATGCAATACCTCGAAAGCCGTATCGGCGACGGGCACGATGTGGCGCCTAACCACGCCCGGCATGCCGACCGTGCCCAGCGTTCGCTGGAAGACATCATCCAGGATGATCTGGATTTGAGCGGAAAAAAGCCCGCTGAGTTTGCCTTCTTCATGGCGTTTGCACACGAATTTCTTGACGGTACCGGCAGGCTCCTGTGCTACCTGAATAGTGCCGACACCAATTTCGCCGACCCGGAAGTGGCCAAGGCCGTGACCAAGCTCAGTTACAACGAACGCCAGATGGCCTCCGGAGCAGCCATGCCGTATTTCATCTGGCCCAACATCCAGCCGTTCCTGCTCGGCAGCCCGTTTGCACCGGCCAATATCCGCCCCGAAACGTTCTGGAAAACAGTCAAAGCCAGTTCCAAACTGAAAAGCGCTCGCAAAAACGTAGCCGCTGCCCGCGCCGCCGGTCTTGGTGTATTCGACCCGCAAGACCCCCTGCGGCTGGAGCCGTTCGAACTGCGCTTCATCAGCCGCCGCAAACCGCCCACCCGATATGTGATTGACCTGTCCCAACCCGGTAGCAACCGGCTGTTGGGTACCCAACAGTACTACCGCATTCCCAACCCGGAAGACCGGCTGTTTATCCCGGCGGAGTACGTGATGATTTTTGAACACCTCGGCTGGGTGGTGGAAGGGGTGTAAACACGGCGTTTGTTTGGCAAAAACTTAAGCAATACTTTTGCAAATTCATTTTTTTAAAAACCGATCAATATGAAAGACACCTTGTCACTTGCACTTGCCCTGACCCTGATCCTTTCCGCTTGCGGCGGAAAAAAAGAAACATCCAATGCATCGGCCGAGCAGCCCACTACGCCACAGGAGGCTATGAAGCAGGCTGAAAAAGCCTTGGAGCAGGCTGATCTTCAACAACCCGTGGAACCGGTCAACTTTCGGAAACTTCAGGAATTGCTGCCGACGGAAACCGCCGGCTATACCCGCACCAAAGCAGGCGGTGAATCGGCCGGCGCTATGGGAATCAAGTTCTCCCAAGCCAAAGGCGACTACAAAAACAGCGAAGGCAATCGTTTGCGCATCCTGATTACCGATACCGGAGGTCTCGGCATGACCACCATGAGCATGGCGGCTTGGTCAACCATGACCATTGATAAGGAAGACGACAACGGATACGAGCGCACAAGTACGCTCAACGGCTATAAATGCCTGGAAAAATACCGGAAGCAAGGCGAAGACTGTGAATTAGCCGTTTTTGCTGAAAACCGTTTTATCATAAATGCTACCTGCCGCGGTTGTTCCATGGAAACCGTCCGCTCCGCAGTAAATGGCCTGAATTTAAACACCCTCAAAAATCTCGAATAACTTCCGAAACTATCATAAACCATATCCATCATGCGCCTTACCGCAACACTCCTGTTCAGTATCCTTTCCTTTGCCATTGCCTGCAACAAAAACCACGAAACACCCGACTCCACCGTCGGCAGCGGCACCGTAACCGCTACCGTGGACGGTCGCCCCTGGGCCAGCCTGACTACCGTGGGAGGTGCTACCGTGGTGTCCGCTCAGGGCACCAACACACTCACGGCCATCTCCTCCGATTCTTCGGTCATCATCCTTGCGGTTCCTACGACGGTCGTCAGTGACAAGGCGTATACCTGCGCCGACGGCAAATTGACCGCCACATTCAAACCCTCCTCTATCGGCAATACGGCATTTGTTGCTGCAGGCTCCATCGGTACGGGCACTATCATTTTTTCGGAGTTTAACACCCGAAAAGCCAAAGGCACCTTCGAGTTTACCGGGGTGTACACCGACGGCTCGGGCACCCAGACGGAAAAGGTGATTACCGCCGGAACATTCGACATCAACCGTTGAACGGTATGAATGTCCTGCTGAAAAAACTGCGCATCGCTGCACCGCACCGGTTTTTGCACCTTCAGGCGCCCGCCGATTTTGAGGGTGTGCTATCGGAAGGCACTTCGGGCTGCTCGTTTTCATCGGATGTTTCCAGACCCTTCGATTCGTTGCATTGGTTTGTAAAAACCCGGGCAGATGTGGACGCAGGCGCTGCCGGCATCCTGAAAATCCTCCCGCCCGGCGTACCGGCTTGGGTGTATTTCCCGAAGGGGAAAAGCGGCATTCAGACAGACCTGACCCGTGACGCCGGATGGGAGCCGATCCTGTCCAATCCGGAGGTTCGCTGGATCAACCTGATCGCTTTCGACGACACCTGGTCGGCATTTTCTTTCCGGCTGAAAACCGAAAAAGACCGCGCGGAGGAAGCCAAGCCGAAACCCGAACGGGAAATTTTTCAGTACGCCGACTCGGCTACCAAAACCATACGCTTGCCGGAGGATATGCAGGTTGTCCTGGAAAACAACCCGGCTGAAAAAGCCGTATTCGATGTGCTGAGTTTTTCCCATAAACGCGAGTACGTCGAGTGGATCATCACGGCCAAACAGGAAAAAACGCGGCAAAGCCGCCTCGACGGCACTATGGAGCGGCTGCGGCGCGGCTGGAAAAATCCTGTGGGCCGATGAAAAAAGTCGCCTTGCTCCTGGCCCTGGCCGCTTTTGTGTTTTCCGCTTGCACGACCTCCCGAGGCCTCGAACGACGTGCGGGCGGGGAATTGAAAAAACGCGTCGCAGAATCGCCGGTATTTGCTAATGGTTTCACCGGCTTTGTGCTGCTCGACCCGGAAACCGGACGCATACTGGCCGACGTCAACGGCGACCACTACTTCACCCCCGCTTCTAATACGAAAATTCTGACCCTGGCGACCTGCCTGGAGGTGTTGGGCGACTCTGTGCCGGCCATGCAAACCCGGCGCCATGTTCTTGACGAGGCAGCAAACCGCAGCGTCCTGCTCCTGCGCGGCACCGGCGACCCGACATTTCTGCATCCGCAGTTTCAAGCCTGGCAATCGGCCTTCGGGTGGCTGAAAAACCGCAGCGACACCGTGCAGATTTGGCCTCGACCGCCGCAAGTGGAGCGTTTCGGCCCCGGTTGGGCCTGGGACGATTACCCGGACGACTACTCGGCGGAGCGCAGTGTTTTTCCCCTGTACGGCAACACGGCACTTTTCTCCTTCGACACTGGCGGCTATGCGGTGGTGCCGCCTTTTTTCCGGAAAAACCTGGATTCCTCGCTTTACACCGACCGGATCAAACGCCGCGAACACGAAAACTTGTGGTTTTTGCCTGCATTTCCCAAGCCGCAGGACACCGCGCGCTGGTTTCCGTTCACCCGCATCGGCCTCGACCTCGGCGCCCTGCTTGCCGACACACTCGGCAGACCGGTGCTGGAACTGACCGGCGGGGAATACGAATTCGTCCCCGACGACTGGCACACCCACTTCGCCACGCCGCTCGATACGGTGCTGCGCCGCATGATGCACCAGAGCGACAATTTCATCGCCGAGCAGATGCTGCTGGTGTGTAGCGGCCAAAAATTCGGCGTGCTCCAGCCGGACATCCCGATCCGCTGGATGCTCGACAGTGTGCTCACCGGTATGCCGCAGCGCCCCCGCTGGGTGGATGGCTCCGGCCTTTCGCGCTACAACCTTGCCACGCCGCAGAGCCTCGCATTGGTACTCCGCAAACTCTGGCTGGAGCAGCCCCACGGGCGTTTGCTCGACCTGTTTCCCGCCGGCGGTGTGAGCGGCACCATCGCCGACCGGTATGCGGGTCCAGACGGCAAGCCCTTCGTTTTTGCCAAAACCGGCGGCATGAGCGGCGTGCATTGCCTGAGTGGATACGTTGTGACCAAACGCGGCAAAACGCTGGTGTTCAGTTTTATGCACAACAATTTTGTCGGAACCAATCGCCCCTGGAAGGAGGAAATGGGGCGGGTGCTGGAGTTTATTCGAGAGGCGTTTTAGCAAATCCGCGGCAATTGCTCCCCCGTAAGCATATTCACCACACGCCGCCCGCCTACCAGGCTGTGGAGAACAACCTGACGCGGATGGGCATCCACCACTTCGCCGATAATTTCGGCGGCGGCGCCATGTTCCAGCGTGCGTAGTTTTTGCAGCACTGCATCGGCGGCGGCAGGGCGTACTACGGCGAGGAATACGCCCTCGTTGGCGACATACAGCGGATCAAGCCCGAGCATTTCGCAGGCGCCGGCTACTTCATCCAGTACGCGCAGGCCTTTTTGATGAATCTCGACTCCCCAGCGGGTGTCGCGTGCAATTTCGTTTAGCACGGTAGCCACGCCGCCGCGGGTGGCATCGCGCAGGAGCGGAATGTCGTGCCCGTGGTCGTCGAGCAGCCGGAGCACGGTGTGGTTCAGGCAGGCCGTATCGCTTTGCAGGGAAGTGCCGAACTCCAGTCCTTGCCGCAAACTCATAATGACGATGCCGTGGGTGGCAATGGGGCCGCTGCAAATGATCTTGTCGCCCGGCTGGATATGGCCCATAGCGATGTTGGCTTTGGGGTGTACCTGTCCGATCCCGGTGGTATTGATAAAAATCCGGTCGCCCTTGCCGCGTTCCACCACCTTGGTGTCGCCAGTTACGATGTGAACGCCGGCGCGTTCGGCGGCCTGTTTGATGCCGACGAGTACATCCCAGAATTCCTGCATGGTCAGGCCCTCTTCGAGAATAAACGCGAGGGACAGGTAGCGCGCCGCTGCGCCACACATGGCCAGGTCGTTCACGGTGCCGTTCACGGCCAGTTCGCCGATGTTTCCGCCGGGAAAAAAGATGGGCGAAACCACATAGCTGTCGGTGCTGAAGGCTAAGCGGCCCTTCAGTTCGAATACTGCGCCGTCGTGATGCGTGTCGAGCAGGGGATTTTTCAGCAGATCGAACACTCCTGATTCGAGCAGTTTGTTGGTCAGCAAACCGCCGCTTCCGTGGCCAAGGGTGATCACGTCGAAGTCAAGCGGCGGAAGAGGACAGTTTAGTTGCATCATGCTTCATTCGTCAGGCCTGAAAAGTGGTAATACGCCGCGCAGGCGCCTTCGGACGATACCATAGGCGCGCCGAGCGGATTGGAGGGGGTGCATTTTTTGCCGAACTGGGGGCACTCGAACGGTTTTTTGATGCCCTTGAGCACCAGGCCGGCGATGCATTCGCTGCTTTCGGGGGCTTTTTCCTGCGGCACGTTGAATTTTTTATTGGCGTCGAAGGCCGAAAACTCGTCGCGCAGATCCCAGCCGCTTTCGGGGATGGTACCGATACCGCGCCACTCGCGGTCGGAGGTGTCGAACACCTGTTCGATGATTTTCCGGGCGGCCGGGTTTCCCTCCGGGCGCACCACGCGGCTGTACTGGTTCTCCACCCGGTGCTCGCCGTTTTCCAGTTGGCGGACGGTCATCAGGATGCCCTGCATCAAATCTACCGGCTCAAAACCGGTAATGACAATGGGCACCCGGTATTTTTCGGCAAGCGGGAAATACTCGGCAAACCCCATGACCGTACATACATGACCAGCAGCCAGAAACCCGTGAATGGCGGTTTCCGGGTCGTTCATCACGGCTTTGATGGCCGGCGGCACCAGCACATGGGAGGTCAGGATGGCGTAGTTTTTTACACCGAGTTTTTGGGCGTGCAGCACCGACATGGCGTTGGCGGGCGCCGTGGTTTCAAACCCCACTGCGAAAAACACCACCTGCTTGCCGGGATTTTCCTGCGCCACCTTGACGGCCTCCAGCGGCGAGTACAGAATGCGCACATCGGCGCCCCGCGCTTTGGCTTCGAGGAGGCTGCATTCAGAACCGGGTACGCGGATCATGTCGCCGAACGAACACAGGATAACGCCCGGCTGCTTTGCCAGCCAGACGGCTTTGTCTATGAGGTGCAAGGGCGTGACGCACACCGGGCAGCCCGGGCCGTGTACCATCGAAACCTCGGGCGGCAACAGCTGCAGCAGCCCGTTTTTGACCAGACTATGCGTTTGGCCGCCACAAACTTCCATGATTTTCCAGGGCCGGTTCGTGATGTGCCGGATTTCAGCAGCGTAGCGCTCTACGAGTTCAGGGTCGCGGTATTCGGTCAGGTATTTCATGCGCCGAGATTTTCCAGTACGACCATCGCACCGTAGCCGATGCACAATACCGAGGAGAGCAGCGCCAGGCCAAGTTGCAACCAGCGGTGGGACGAGAGTTTTTTGGAAAACGGCAAACTGAACAGCCCGCTGGCCAGCAACATGCCGGCAACCGATCCGATACCGAAAATGAGCAGGTACAGGATGGACAGGTCAATGCGTTGAATCTGGCTCATCACCAGCACCACCAGCGCCCCGCTGCCGGCAAGCCCGTGTACCAGCCCCACGCCGTAGGCCAGTTGGTGCCCTTTGTATCCGGTGTCCAGTTGCAGGTGCTGTGCTTCAAAACCGGAACGGGGCGCCCCGGAGAAGTTGAACGGCGCCACAACCTGACTTTGAGGGCGTTTCTTTTTCCAGAAAAACAAATCCTCCGGGTGCAAGTGCGTATGGACAGCCCGGCCGTTTTTTTGCAAAAAATACAGGCGAAACACGCCGAGGGTAATCAGCATCAGGCCGACGGCGGCTTCGAGGTAATGAAAAACCTGTTCGCCGATACCTACCTTGAACACAATGATCAGCAGCCCTATGACAAAAATCGTGGACGTGTGGCCAAGCCCCCAGGCAATGCCGTCCTTGACAGCCAGCCATATCGAGTTGCGTTTGGTGACGATATTGCTCACCGCAAGGAGATGGTCGGCCTCGAACGAGTGGGAAAAACCCACCACGGCTGCAAAGAAAATGGGAAGTATGGATTCCATGATTTCAGCCAAAGTTTAGGTAGCGGAAGGATTGGGCGATAATTCATCCAACTCGCCGATTTGTTGCAGGTACCTGAACGTCTCCCGGGCTTCGGCTTCATCCACCACGCTGATGGCAGCGCCTACGTGTACGAGCACAAAGTCGCCTACGCGGGCTTCGGGAACCATGCTCAGGTTCACCTCACGGGTAATGCCGCCGAAACTGACCTTCCCGTTGCGAAAGGTTTCGTCGAGTTCGGCGGTGATGGATTGAATTTGACCGGGTATGGCGAGGCACATGACAGTTTTGAGTTTTGAGTTTTGAGTTTTGAGTTAGTTGGGGTGTGGTTGAGTTTTTTGGTTATTCAGCCAGGTATACCAGTTTTCCATGCCCTGGCCGGTGGTGGCTGAAAGTTCGATAAATTCAAGTTCGGGGTTTACCTGGCGGGCAAATGCTTTGAGGGCGTCGAGGTCGAATTTGAGATAGGGTAGCAGGTCCATTTTGTTGATGAGGCAAAGCTGGGACGACCGGAACATATCGGGGTACTTGAGTGGCTTGTCTTCGCCCTCGGTGATGCTGATGACGACTACGCGGTTGCGCTCTCCGAGGTCGAACATGGAAGGACAAACAAGATTGCCCACATTTTCAATAAACACCACGCTGCCCGGAGCCGGGTCAAGTTGGCGGAGCGCCTCATGCACCATGTTGGCTTCGAGGTGGCAACCTTTTCCGGTATTGACCTGCACGACCGGGGTGCCACCGGCGGCAATCCGCTCGGCATCGCGCGCGCTCTGCTGGTCGCCTTCGATGACGTAGAATTTTGTTTGTGTCCCGCGCTCCAGCAACGTGCGCTCCAGAATACTGGTTTTGCCCGATCCCGGAGAACTGACGAGGTTGAAGGCCGCAATATTCCGGGCTTCAAAATAACCACGGTTGCGTTCGGCGAGGCGGTTGTTCTTATCCAGCACATCGCGTTCCACTTCGATCAGCGTCTTGGACGGCTCGGGCGCATGGATGGTCGGAGGCCCGGCGGCGGCTTGTACCATAACGCCCGCATCCACCTGAAGGGCGCCGATGTTGCGCGGCTTGCCGGTGGGGACAAAAGTGGTCAGTTTGTGGCCGTCGCCACTGCATCCGCAGGTTGCACACATAGTTCGATAGATTTGATTTTCAATTCTTCCCCCGTTTTTACCTCCTTCCAGAATGAGCCGCAAACGGGGCATGCATCAAAATAGTTTTTCAGGGCAAAGTTACCATTACAATCCAGACACACCGCACGCGCCTCCACCCGTTCGACGGCACACTCCGCCTGCTGCAAAACCGTGCCTTGCACGGCTGCCGGCCACAGGAACTCCAGATTTTCCACTTCCACACCGGCCAAATCCCCGATCTGCAACAGTACCCGTTCCACTTCCACTACGGCATCCTGCTCCGCTACCGTCGCTTCCACGGTTTCGATGATGCTGTGAATGATGGAAAGTTCGTGCATAACCCGGGTTTTAAGGTTTCTGGTTGGAGGGCTTCTGGTTGGGGATAAAATTCCGTGGTCAAATGTCCGAACAGGCGGTAAACAGGGCTAATGACAACAATCACATTTGGTGTCGACATGACTCAGGCGTAAAATTATCGGTGTAAAGCCACCTTTACCGGCGAAAAAAACTCCAACCAGAAGCCCTCAAACCCATGCACAGTACACCTTTCGTCACCTAACTTCCTTTTTTATGTCTACACGTCCGGCACGCACCACTTATTATGAGGAACTCCGTCAGCGCGGATATTCGAGGCGGGATTTTATGAAGTTTTGCGCTACTGTGGCAGCCTACCTTGGCTTGGAAGCCAGCGGTACGGCTCAGGTAGTGCAAGCGCTTTCCGACAAACCGCGGATACCGGTGATCTGGCTGCACTTTCAGGAATGTACCTGTTGCAGCGAGAGTTTTATCCGTTCCTCACACCCCATTGTAGCCGATATTTTGCTCGACAAACTTTCGCTCGACTACACCGAGACGCTCATGGCAGCCTCGGGCCATCAGGCCGAAAAATGCATGCGCGACACGATGGAAAAGTACAAGGGTGAATATGTGTTGTGCATCGAAGGCTCGGTGCCCACGGAAGCCGACGGCGTGTACTGCATGATCGGTGGGCGCACCTCGCTGGATATTTTGAAAGAGGTGTCGGCTACCGCCAAGGCCGTAATTTGTTGGGGCAGTTGCGCTTGCAACGGCTGCGTGCAGTCGGCCAAACCCAACCCGACCGGCGCCACTCCGATCCACAAACTGATCCGGGGCGTACCGATCATCAAGGTGCCGGGTTGCCCGCCGATCGGCGAGGTCATGGCCGGCGTGCTGGTACACCTGATCACGTTCGGCAAACTGCCTGAACTGGACGGCATTGGACGGCCGAAAGCGTTCTATTCCAAACGCGTACACGATACTTGCTACCGCCGCCCGTTCTACGATGCCGGTCTGTTTGTGGAGAGTTTCGATGATGAAAATGCCAAAAAAGGCTACTGCCTGTACAAGGTGGGTTGCAAAGGCCCGACCACGTACAACGCCTGCTCGGTCACGAAATGGAATAACGGCACAAGTTATCCCATCCAATCGGGACACGGCTGCTTCGGCTGCTCGGAAGAAAACTACTGGGACGCCGGTGCGCTGTACGCCCGTGCCCAACCTTTCCCGGGCTTTGGTATTGAATCGGATGCCGACAAGATCGGCACGGCGGCAGCAATCGCTACCGGTGTGGGTATTGCCGCACACGCCGTGATGACCAATATCCGCAAGTCCAAACTCATCCACGACGTCATCGAGGAAGGCAAGGAAGCCGAAAAAGAACTTTGATCCCTGAGGGCTCATCCATTCATCATTCATCCGCGCAGAGCAGACTTTCCGGGTTTTTCACAACCTGGAAAGTCTTGAGCGCTAAAAATATCTCCAGTTATGAGTGAACGTATCGTAGTGGACCCCGTCACCCGTATTGAAGGCCACCTGCGTGTGGAGGCCGATATTCAGAACGGGAAAATCGTGGATGCTTTTTCATCCGGCACCATGGTTCGGGGCATCGAAAAAATACTGCGCGGGCGCGACCCGCGCGACGCATGGGCATTTGTCGGGCGGGTTTGCGGGGTATGCACCTCGGTGCACTCGCTGGCGTCGGTGCGATCGGTGGAGGACGCACTGGATATTACCATTCCGCCCAATGCCGAACTGGTGCGCAACATCATGTTTGCCGCCCAGTACATGCACGACCACGTGGTGCATTTTTACCACCTCCATGCCCTCGACTGGGTGGATGTGGTGAGCGCCCTGAAAGCCGACCCGAAAGAAGCCTCGACCATCGCCCAGAGCATTTCCAACTACCCGAAAAGTTCGCCCGGTTATTTTTCCGACTTGCAAAAACGCCTTGGACGATTCGTGGAAAGCGGCCAACTGGGCATTTTCGCCAACGGCTACTGGGGCCACAGCGCCTACAAACTGCCGCCTGCCGTAAACCTGATCGCCGTGGCGCACTACCTGGAAGCCCTGGAGTGGCAAAAGGAAATCGTGAAAATTCACGCCATCTTCGGGGGCAAAAACCCGCACCCGAATTATCTGGTCGGCGGCATGGCTTGCAGTATCGGGCTTGACGATGTAAGCGCCATCAATGCCGAACGCCTGGCATACGTGGGCCAGTTGCTGCACGACGCCAAAGAATTTGTGAATCAGGTGTACATCCCCGACCTGTTGGCCATCGCACCGTACTACCTCGACTGGGGCGCCATCGGTGGCGGCCTCGGCAATTACTTAGCGTACGGCGACTTGCCCACCAACGGCTACCGCGACACGAGTTCGTACAAATTCCCGGCAGGCGCCATTCTGAACAAAGACCTGAGCAAGGTGCACGAAGTGAACATGCGCGACGACGCCGAGATTCAGGAGTTTATTGACAACTCCTGGTACGAATACCCGGGCGACGCCAAAGGTTTGCACCCCTGGAAAGGCGAAACGGACATCAAGTACACCGGCCCGAAACCGCCGTTCGAGCACCTGGACACCACCAAGGCATACAGTTACCTGAAAACGCCGCGCTGGAAAGGCCATGCGATGGAGGTCGGCCCACTCGCCCGTGTATTAGTCGGCTATGCCTCCGGACGCGAAGAGTACAAGGCCATTGTGGATAGTACCCTGCAAAAACTCGGTGTACCGGCTGCCGCCCTGTTCTCCACCCTGGGACGTACGGCTGCACGCGGACTGGAGTCGGCGCTCATGGCCGATTGGGGTATTGAGTTCTACGACAACCTGATCAACAACATCCGCAACGGCGACACCCGCATGGCCGTCATGGAAAAATTCAGCCCGGACAAGTGGCCCCAACGCGCACAAGGCGTCGGCCACACCGAAGCGCCGCGCGGTGCCCTCGGCCACTGGATCGTGATCGAGGATAAAAAAATCGCCAACTACCAGTTGGTGGTTCCCACGACCTGGAATGCCTCCCCGCGCGACGGCGAGGGCAAACAGTCGGCCTACGAATCGTCGCTTATGGACACACCGGTTGCCGACGTGCATCAGCCGGTCGAAATCCTGCGGACGATCCACTCGTTCGACCCCTGCCTGGCCTGCGCCGTACACCTGTATGACGAAGACGGCAAACACGTGAGCCGGGTTAAAGTATTGTGATCTTGTGAATCATACCGGTTTTGCGCGGCTGTCAATCTGCGCAAAACCGGTCAAAAATTTCATCTATGAACTACCACAAACTACGCCGTGTATTCGTGTGGGAACTGCCCGTACGCGTATTCCACTGGATCAACGCATTGGCTATCACTACGCTTTGCATCACCGGCTATATGATCGGCAAACCGCCCGCCATTATGTTTGGCGGCGAAGCCTGGGAGCGCTACCTGTTTGGCTGGATTCGGTATATCCACTTCGTAGCGGCCTATATTTTCGTGGCCAACTTTGTTTTCCGCATCTATTGGGGATTTGTTGGAAACAAGTACGCCAACTGGAAAAACTTCATCCCGACCACCCGGAAATATTTTCAGGAAATGTGGGAGGTGCTCAAAATTGACATTTTCCAAACCAAGCCGGGGGAACATATGGCCGTGGGGCACAACGCGCTTGCCGGCTTTATCTATTTCCTGACGTTTATCGCCTTTGGTATTCAGGTCATCACCGGCTTTGGCCTGTATGCCGCCATGAGCGAATCGTGGTTTGCCGGGCTGTTTACCTGGGTGGTTCCGCTGTTCGGGGCCGACTCCGGTGTGCGCAACCTGCACCATATCCTGATGTGGTTTTTTATCCTTTTCACCATCGTGCATATTTACTTAGTGTTTTACCACGACTACCTGAAAGGACGCGGCGAAATATCCTCCATGGGCGGCGGCTGGAAGTTTATTGAAGAAGAGGCCTTTCAGGCAGAAAAAGCCAAGGAAGCCGCCGAATCGAAAAAAGCCGCATAACCTGCCATGGAAACACCTGAAAACAACACGCTGGTACTCGGTATCGGCAACTACCTGATGGGCGACGAAGGGGTCGGTGTGTATGTGGCGCAACAACTTGCCCAAACGCCGACGCCTTCGGGCCTTGATGTGCTGGACGGCGGCACGGGCGGTTTCCACCTGATGGGCGTTCTGGAAGATTATCCCTTCGTGGTCATGGTAGATGCCACACTGGACGGCCTTCCGGCAGGCACTATCCGTCGGATTGAGCCGCGTTTTTCCGCCGATTTTCCCCGTGCCATGAGCACGCACGACGTCGGGCTTCGGGATGTGGTGGAAGCCCTGTGCATCCGCGAACGTTTGCCCAAAATTCTCCTGTACGTGGTCTCCATCGAGGAGGCAAAACCCATGCATATCGGTCTTTCGCCTGCCGTGCAGGCGGCTGCGGATGCAGTTTTGGAAGAAATCCGAAACCTGCCGAGTTTGTTTTTTACCGCGGAGACGCAGAGCCGCGGAGGTTTTTCGCAGAGTTGATTTCGCTCTGTTTGGTGTTTTCACCAAGCAGCCTCGCGTTGAGCCGCTTGGTGAAAACACCAAGCAGGGCGAAATCACTCCGCGCCTCCGCGTCTCTGCGGTGAAAAACGCTACACCACCTCCGCCGCATTCATATTTTCGATGCCCTTGAGCAGCGCGTCGGTGTTGAACGAGATGCTGTGAATACCCTCGCGCACCAGAAACTGCGCGAACTCCGGCATATCGCTGGGCGCCTGCCCGCACAGGCCGATCTTGATGCCTTTTTCCCGGGCAACCCGTATGGCCGTGGCGATCAGCCGCATCACCGCCGGATTTTTTTCGTTGAACAAGCCGCTCACGAGCGACGAGTCGCGGTCGAGACCGAGGGTGAGTTGCGTGAGGTCGTTGGAACCGATGGAGAAGCCGTCGAATATCTCGGCGAATTGCTCGGCCAGGAGCACGTTGCTCGGGATTTCGACCATGACGTAGATTTCGAGGCCGTTTTTGCCGCGCTCCAGCCCGAACTCACGCATGGTGGCTACCACCTGTTCGCCCTCCTCCACGGTGCGGCAAAACGGAATCATCAGTTTCACGTTGGTGAAGCCCATTTCCTCGCGCACGCGCTTCATGGCCTTGCATTCGAGCGCAAAACCATCTTTGTACAGCGGCGAATAGTAGCGGGAAGCGCCCCGAAAACCGATCATCGGGTTTTCTTCCGCCGGCTCGAACTGCCTGCCACCGATGAGATTGGCGTACTCGTTGCTTTTGAAATCGCTCATGCGCACGATCACGTCGTGCGGGTGAAAGGCCGCCGCGATGGTGGCCACACCCTGCGCGAGTTTGTCCACGAAGTAGTCCTTTTTGTCGCGATAGTGCCGGGTCAGGCGGCTGATTTCGGTGCGCACCGCCGGCTCGGTGATCTGCTCAAAACGCGAGAGCGCCAGCGGGTGTACCGCGATGTGGTGGGTAATCAAAAACTCCATGCGCAGCAGGCCGACACCGCGGTTGGGCAAAAACGACTGTTTGAACGCCAGTGACGGGTCGCCGAGGATGAGCATGGGCGCCGTGCGCGGCATGGGCAGGTGGGAAATGTCCTTTTCCTGTTCCGTCCATTCGGCTTTTCCGGCGTACACAAAACCCGTTTTACCTTCGGCGCAACTGACGGTGATGAGGTCGCCGTCGTGAATTTTGTCCGTCGCATCGCCGCAACCAACAATGGCCACCGTGCCCAATTCGCGGGCCACAATGGCGGCGTGGCTGGTGCGTCCGCCCTTGTTGGTGACGATGGCGGCGGCGCGTTTCAGGATCGGGTCCCAGTCGGGGTTGGTGATGTCGGTCACGAGCACCTCGCCGTTTTGCAGCAGGCGCCCTTCTTGCGGCGAGCGCAGGAGCCTGGCCCGGCCCAAAGCGATTTTGTCGCCGAGGGCAATGCCTTCTGCGAGTATTTGGCCTTTTGTTTTGAGTTGAAACGTGCGCAAGACGCGCTGTTTGGGTTTACCGGCATGCACGGTTTCGGGGCGGGCCTGCACGATGTAGAGTTTGCCGGAAAGGCCGTCTTTGGCCCACTCGATGTCCATGGGTTTGCCGTAGTGGCGCTCAATGTCGGCGCACCAGCGACCCAGGGTGTGCACGTCGGAGTCGGTTAGTGAAAACGCGTCGCGTTTGGCGGCCGGGGTGGGGGTGTTCACGACCGTTTCGCTGGAGCGGGCGTGGTCGGCGTAGGTCATCGTCCACTCTTTTTCCCCGATTTTTTTTGAAATAACCGGGTTGAACGCGGAGTTCAGGTGCGGTTTGAACAGCACGAACTCGTCGGGAGTGGAACGTCCCTGTACGATGTTTTCGCCGAGGCCGTAGATGCTGTCGAGCACCACGACTTGATCGAAACCCGTGTCGGGGTCGAGCGTGAACGCCACACCGGAGGCCGCGAGGTCGGAGCGCACCATCTTTTGAACGCCCACGGAGAGCAGCACGTTGCGGTTGCCAAATCCCTGGTCTTCGCGGTACTTGATGGCGCGGTCGGTGAACAGGGAGGAAAAGCAGCGGTGTACGGCGCGGAGCAGTTCCTGTTCGCCACGGATGTTCAGGTAACTTTCCAGCCTGCCGGCAAAACTGGCCGTGGGCAGGTCTTCCGCCGTGGCGCTGCTGCGCACGGCAAGGGAAATGTCGGCGCCTTCGCGGGCGCACAAGTCGCGGTACGCCTGCCCGATGGCGGCTTCGACGGCTTTGGGCAATGCAGCGTTCAGGATCAGCGTGCGGGCCTGGGCGCCGATGGATTCGAGGTTGGAAAAATCGGCCTTGTCCAACTGCGCGAGCAGATCGTCCAGCGGTGCGCGCAAGTTGTTTTCGTCCAGAAATGCCCCGTAGGCATCGGAGGTGACGGCAAAGCCGTCGGGCACGAGGATGCCTTTGGGCACAAGTTGGCAGAACATTTCCCCCAATGAGGCATTTTTTCCGCCCACGAGGGCGAGGTCGCGAATGGAGATTTCGGAGAAATTTTTGATGAGGGTCGGCATGGCGAAACGGCATTTAATTATACGGCAAAGGTGCCGGCGCGGGCCGCTTTTGGGGGTGATGCGGGTCAGGAGGGCGGGTGAGGTTTGGGGGGAGGATAATTTTGGGTACAAGTTTGGCCAAAAAGAATCATGATGCTACCTTTCGCACCACAAAATCAGTTACAAACTGCTTAAATTTTAAAAATTGGACATTATGAAAAATCGAAACCTCTTCATTCTCCTGATCATCATATGCGTACTGGCACCCGGGATTCATTACTTCATTGGAGGCAAACAATTTGATAATTCGAGCATTCGCAATATTTTGGTCGGTGTTCAAATTGTTGGCGGCTTGCTCCTCTTGTTTCTTTACGGGAGAAAAGAAAGCAAATAGGTGCTTTTTGCCTTTTCAGGAATTTCATTTGCCGGCAATATAACGCTGCCCCGACAATCTGCCGGCTTGATAAATGCCGTCCGCATCCCCACCTGACCACAGTTGCCCCTTCTCCTGATCGCGCTCATCGTTTCCGCACCGGTCAGGAATGGAGATTTGGGTGTAAAAAAACGGGAATTGCCATGAAGATTGACCTCGTTTTGCTTTTGTTCCCGCTCTGCCTCATGCAGGGCGTTTACCTTGGTGCGCAAGCCACCGAAGATGCTGCTGCCATCGTCCGCAAGGCCGACGAGCGGGTGCGCGGTAAAACCTCCATCGCCGACATGACCATCACCACCGTGCGGCCCAAGTGGACGCGCACCATGGAGATAAAGGCGTGGACGAGGGGCGCCGATCTGGCGCTTATTTTGGTGAAAGCCCCCGCCAAGGACAAGGGCACCGCTTTTTTGAAACGCAAAAAAGAAGTGTGGAACTGGCTGCCCACGCTGGAACGTACCATCAAACTGCCGCCGTCCATGATGTCGCAGTCGTGGATGGGCACGGATTTCACCAACGACGACCTCGTGAAGGAATCCTCGATCGTGGAGGATTACACCCACAAAATGATCGGCTCGGAAGTCGTGGACGGTCGCGACTGCTACAAGATCGAACTGACCCCGAAACCTGAAGCCGCTGTGGTGTGGGGGAAAATTCTGAACTGGATTGACAAAAAAGACTACCTCCAACTCCGCGTTGAATTCTACGACGAGTACGGGGAACTGACTCAGACGATGATCGGCTCCGACCTGAAAATACTCGGCGGCAAACTGTTGCCCGCCCGCATCGAAATGACGCCTGCCGGAAAAAAGGGGCACAAAACCGAGATCGTGTACAAACTACTTGAGTTCGACAAGCCGCTGGCCGACGGTTTTTTCACCACCGAAAACATGACCAAAGTCAAATAACATCCCATGCTAACCCTGCTCGCCTGGCGCAATTTGTGGCGCAACCGTAGCCGCTCGTTCATCACCATGGCCTCCGTATGGTGCGCCGTGGTGCTGGCAGTAGCGCTGAGCAGTCTGCAAAAAGGCGTGTTCGACCACCTGATCGCCAATGTGGTCAGTTTTTACAGCGGATACGTGCAGGTGCACCATGCCGGTTACCAGTCGGAACAAACGCTCGAGAACAGTTTTCCCCTGACGGATTCCGTGCGGCAAGCGGTGCTGTCGGCGCCCGGCGTTGTCCATGCAACGCCCCGGCTGGAAGCCTTTGCGCTGGTGTCCACAGGCGAAAAGACGCGCGGCTGCATGGTGGCCGGCATTGAGCCCGATGGCGAGGACCGGGTCACGCACCTGAAAAGCAAATTGGTCGCAGGGGCGTTTCTGCACGAGCGTTCGACGGGCGTATTGCTCGCCGAAGGACTTGCGAAACGCTTGCGGGTTGGGCCGGGCGACACGGTGGTGCTGCTCGGGCAGGGCTACTACGGCTCCACGGCTGCGGGCAAATACGCGGTGGAGGGCCTGCTGCGCTTTGGTTCGCCGGCGCTCAACGATCAGGTCGTGTTCCTGGCGCTGGCTACGGCGCAGCACTGGCTCGATGCACCCGATCTGGTCACCACACTGGTCGTGTCACCCCGAAAACCTGCCGAAACGGAATCCGTGGCTGCCGGGCTGCGCCGTACCCTTCCCGCCGACTTCGAGACGCTCTCCTGGCAGGAAATGATGCCCGATATTCGCGAGCACATCCAAACCGACACCGCCAGCAGCGCCATCATCAAGGCAGTGCTGTACCTGCTGATCGCCTTCGGCATTTTCGCCACCCTGCTCATGATGCTGGCCGAGCGCCAACGCGAGTTTGGAATGCTCGTCGCGCTGGGTATGAAAAAAATACAACTTGCCCGGGTCGTATTGTTCGAGACCATTTTCATCACCATCACCGGATGCCTCGTCGGTATTGCCGTCAGTATCCCGCTGGTTTGGTGGCTGAAGGAGCACCCGATCCGTTTCAGCGGAGAAACAGCCGAGGTGTACGAGCGTTTCGGCTTCGAAGCCGTTTTCCCGGCTGCACTCAGCCCGTCCATTTTTGTCAATCAGGCAGTAGCCGTCTTCATCGTCGGCGTGTTGCTTTCGTTTTATCCGGTAATCAAAGTCCTGTCCATCAACCCCGTCGAAGCCATGCGCTCCTGACAATACTTGTATTTCGTAAAAATAGTAGTTGAGTATGTGGAACAATTGATATGAGAGAAAATTCTGCGTGAGGTCTGCGCATTAGGTCTGTGCATCTTCTGTGGGAAATACTCTACGGTGCGTCGAACGCAACAAATTTCTCACAGACGATGCACAGACCTAATGCGCAGACCTCACACAGAATTTGTCAATTTAAATGTGTTCGCCTGCTTACAAATCATAAACAGCAACCACATGCTAATTCTCATTGCCTGGCGGAATTTATGGCGGCACCGCACGCGCAGTCTGGTCATCATCGCCTCGGTGGCGCTGGGGATATGGGCGGGCGCGTTCATTGTGTCGCTGTACTACGGCATGGGCAACGAACGGGTACGCATTGCCATCGAGCAGGAGGTATCGCACCTGCAGGTACACCATCCGGGGTTTCAGGACGACCACGATGTGGCGTTCCATTTTAACCGCGACAGCCTGGCTGCCGTGTTGCGCAAGGTGCCCGGCCTGCGGGCGTTTTCGCAGCGCCTCACGGCGATGGGCATGCTGGCCAATGCAGCCGGCAGCAACGGCGTGCAAATCAACGGCATTGACCCGGCAGCAGAATCCGATACCCGGGGGCTGCACGGGTTTGTCGTGGCCGGCGCCTACTTCGATGCCGGGCGGCGGCACCAGATTCTGGTTGGGAAAAAATTGGCCGACAAAATGAAACTCGCACCCGGAGCGAAAGTCGTGCTCACGTTTCAGGATCGGGAGCAGCACATCACGTCGGGCGCGTTTCGCATCGCGGGCATTTACGAAACCGCCAACGCTCCGCTCGACGAGCGCAACGTGTACGTGCGGCGCGATGAGCTCGGCGACCTGCTCGGCCTGCCGGAACAGGCGACGGAAGCCGCCGTGTTGCTGCACGACGACGCGCAGGTACCGGAAGCCTTCGCGTTTTTGCGCAGCAAACTTCCCGAATTATTGGTGGAAGACTGGCAGTCGGTGTCGCCCGAAACGGCGCTGGTGATGTCGTCCCTCGACCTCTCCTCGTTCATCATTATCGGGATCATCCTGCTGGCCCTGGCTTTCGGCATCATCAACACCATGCTCATGGCGGTGCTGGAGCGCACGCACGAGATCGGGATGCTGATGGCCGTGGGCATGACGAAAGGGCGGCTATTCGGCATGGTGGTGCTGGAAACGGCCTTTCTGACGCTGGTGGGCAGCCCCATAGGCATTGCACTGGCGCTGCTGGTGAATGCCTGGCTGTCGAAAACCGGCATTGATCTGACCGCCGTTGCGGAAAATGTGATGAAAGGCTTCGGCTACGGAGCCGTCATTTACCCCGATCTGCCGGAAGAGAAAGTGTGGCAAATATTGGTCATCGTGTGCCTCACCGCATTGCTCGCATCGGTTTTTCCGGCCTGGAAAGCCTTGCGCATGAAGCCTGCGGAGGCGATAAGGCGCTAAAAAACATGAAAAAAACAGTCATCGACATCCACAACGTCAGCAAGGTGTACAACCCGGACACCATTCCCGTGCATGCCGTGAACAACGTACACCTGCATTTCGAGCAGGGCGAGTTCACGGCGCTGGTGGGGCCGTCCGGGTCGGGCAAAACGACCCTGCTCAACATCATCGGTGGTCTTGATGCCCCCACGCAGGGCAGCGTGATCATCAACGGGACGGACATCACGCACCTGTCGGCCAACGCGCTAATCCGGTTTCGTCTGCACCATATCGGCTTTGTGTTTCAGTCGTACAACCTCGTGCCGGTGCTGACGGCACGCGAAAACGTGGAGTTTATCATGCTGCTGCAGGGCGTGTCGAAAGCCGGGCGCGAACGGCGCGTGCGCGAATTGATGGCAGCTGTCGGCCTGAGCGACAAGATGGACGTGCGCCCGGCGCAACTTTCCGGCGGACAACAACAACGGGTGGCCGTGGCCCGCGCCCTGGCCTCCAAACCGCAGTTCATCCTCGCCGACGAACCTACCGCCAACCTCGACTCCCACTCCGCCGCCAACCTGCTCGACATGATGGCCCAACTCAACCGCGACGAAGGCATGACCTTCATCTTTTCCACCCACGACGCCCGCGTGATCGAACGCGCCGGCCGCGTGATCACGCTGGTGGACGGCAGCATCGCGTCGGATACGGCGCGGGTGGAGACCGGGGTTTGATGGTTTGGGGGTTTCTGGTTTACCCGCCGTAGCCTTGGCGTAGGCGGGTGGCAAGGTTTAAAATTATGGATTATGAAAGGTTTTTGGACATGGGCTGTTGCATTGGTTTTCGGGTGTATTGCCTTGGAAACAAGCGCTCAGCCGGATTCGCTGCCGGAGGAGCAGCCCGCGCGTTTTCAGTTCGGCGGCTATCTGAAAGACTTGCAAACCGCTGCGTTTACCCCGGAGCGAGGTTCCTTGCTGACGGGCAATTTTTTGCACAACCGCCTGAATTTCCGCTATGATTTTTCAGAAAACTTCTCAGCCCGCGTTGAGTTGCGTACCCGCCTGTTTTGGGGCGAACAGGTGCGCTGGACACCCGGTTTTTCCCAACAGGTGGACTACGAAAACGGCCTGCTGAACCTCTCCTGGGTAGTGGCCGACGAGCCGGCCTTAGTGCTGCACACCATTGCCGACCGGCTTTCCCTGAACTGGCAAACAGGCGACTGGGACATCACCCTCGGCCGGCAACGCGTGAACTGGGGCATGAGCACCGCCTGGAACCCCAACGACCTGTTCAACGCCTACAATTTTTTTGATTTCGACTACGAGGAACGCCCTGGCAGCGACGCCCTGCGGGTGCGATACGCCACCGGCGGCATGGCAGGTTTCGACCTGGCGCTGAGCCGGGGCCGCGACGCGGGTTCCACTATTGCTGCGCTGCTGTACCGGTTCAACCGCTGGGGCTACGATTTTCAGGTGCTGGGCAGTTGGTACAAGAACGATCTGGCACTCGGCGCCGGCTGGGCGGGCAGTATCGGCGAGGCCGGATTCAAGGGCGAAGCCACCTGGTTTCAGCCCCGCAAGACAACCGGCGACAGTACCGGCGCGCTCTCGCTCACCGTAGGCGGCGACTACAGTTTCGAGGGCGGCTGGTACCTTGGTGGGTCGTTGTTGTATACATCTCTGGGCAGCAACAACAGCGAGGCGCTGATCCTGCTCGCCACGCAGCCGCTCTCGGCCAAACGGCTGATGCCGTTCCGGTACACCTTTTTGGTACAGGGCGGCAAGCAGGTCACACCGTTGTTCAGCGCCAACCTGAGCGTGATTTACAGTCCGGGCGCCAATGCGCTCATCATTTTTCCGGTGCTGACGTACTCGGTCAGCGACAACTGGGAGGCAAACCTTGTCGCACAGGCATTTTTTTCGCCGGAGGGCGACGTGTTCCAAAACCGGGGCAACGCGCTGTTCTTCCGACTGAAATGGGGGTTTTGATGGGGGGCAAGAGCCTCTAACGCGTGTGCATGCTTTTGATGCCAATTATTGTACGACAAGATCGCGCATGAGAAAGCGGTCAGCGTCAGACCACAGGGAGCATTGGTCTGACGACTACAAGTCGTCTGACCAATACATGTTACAATTGCGAACTCAAGACAAGACTTTCCGTTCCTTTGCAGGCAGTTAAATCTACCCTGCCGATGCTCACACGACTGCTTCTCTTCCTGCACCTGCTCGTTGCAACCGCCGCCGCTGCTCAACCCGGCTGCCCCGATCCGCAAGCCACCAACTACGACCCCGCCGCCACCGTCAACGACGGCAGTTGCCTGTACCCGGCCACCAACTACACACTCACGCAGGCGACCGGGCTTGACGGTACGGTGAAGGAAACTTCAGGCCTTGTCTTTGCCGGCGGCAGGTTGTGGACGCACAACGACGGCGGCAACGAGGCAGCGCTGTACCAGATTGATTCGATTTCGTTCACCATCCTGCAAACGGTGCGTATCGGCGGGGCCACCAATGTGGACTGGGAAGACCTCGCCTTCGACGGCGTCAATTTCTACATCGGCGACTTCGGCAACAATGCGAACGGCAACCGCGACGACCTGAAAATTTACAAGTTCCCGCTTGCCGCCATTCCCGCCGGCAACGAGGTGACCGTGCCCGCCTCCGCCGTGCAACTGATCGAATTCGCCTACGAGGATCAATCGGATTTTTCGCCGCAAGGCGCCAACAACACCCGCTTTGACTGCGAGGCCATGCTGTGGCGCAACGACTCGCTGCACCTGTTCACCAAGGACTGGGTCGGCCTGCAAACAGTGCACTACACCCTGCCCGCCACGGCAGGCGCCCATATTGCCCGCAAACGCGAAACCCTGCCCGCCGACGGCCTCATCACGGGCGCCGACATTTCCGCACCGGGAGTGGTGCTGCTGCTCGGCTACCGCACCGACAACGGCGCGCTGTTCGCCTGGCTACTGTTCGACCACGCCGGCGGTTTGTTTTTCAACGGCAACAAACGCCGCATCGGGCTGGGACTGGCGCCGTTTTTCGGCCAGGTAGAGGGAATTTGTTTTCGCGACAGCGGCAGCGGTTACATCTCGAATGAGGAACTGATCGTGACCATTCTGGGCCAGACGATCACGATTCCGCCCCGGCTGTACCGCTTCGGCATAGCACAATGGCTGCCGCCTGTTTTCCTTCCGGCTGAAGAAGCCACGGCCAGCCAGACGCCACCTTGCCGGGTGTCGCCAAACCCGGTAGCCGCCGGGCAGTCGTTCCGGTTTGCACAAGAAATTCAGGGAAATGCCCGCGTCGAACGCTGGGATGCGCTGGGCAGGAGGACTGATGTCGTCCGGGAAACCGATCTGGCTCCAAATGCGCCGGGGCTGTATTTTTTGCTGGTGCGTGGCGCGTCGAACGAGCTGCTTTGCACCGATAAACTATTGGTTCGATAAAAGGTTTGAAGGTTTTTGGTTTGAAGGTTTCTGGTTATCGTTTAAACCAGAAACCTTCAAACCAAAAACCTTCAAACCTCAAAAAATTACATATTCGCAATGATCTCATCGCCGAACTCGGAGCACTTGAGTTTGGTGGCGCCTTTCATCAGGCGTTCGAAGTCGTAGGTCACGCGTTTTTTGCGAATGGAGCGCTCCAGGCCTTTGACGATGAGTTTGGCGGCCTTGGTCCAGCCCATGTACTCGAGCATCATCACGCCGGAAAGGATGACCGACGAGGGGTTCACCACGTCTTTGCCGGCATACTTGGGTGCCGTGCCGTGGGTGGCCTCGAAAATGGCGTGGCCGCTCACATAGTTGATGTTGGCGCCGGGCGCGATGCCGATACCACCAACCTGTGCGGCAAGGGCGTCGGAGAGGTAGTCGCCGTTGAGATTGAGCGTGGCCACCACGTCGTACTCGGCCGGGCGGAGCAGAATTTGCTGGAGAAATGCGTCGGCGATCACGTCCTTGACGATCATTTTGCCGGCGGCAACAGCCTCGCTTTGGGCCTTGTTGGCGGCTTCTTCGCCTTTGGCTTCCTTGATGCGGTCGTACTCGGCCCAGGTGAATACACGGTCGCCGTACTCGCGCTCGGCAAGGGCGTAGCCCCAGTCCTTGAACTTGCCTTCGGTGAATTTCATAATGTTGCCCTTGTGTACGAGCGTCAGCGACTTGCGTTTTTGCGACAGGGCGTATTCCAGCGCCGAGCGCACGAGGCGTTCGGTGCCTTCCACCGACACCGGCTTGATACCGATGGAGGAGGTTTTCGGGAAGCGGATTTTTTTCACGCCCATTTCATTTTGCAGGAAATCGAGCACTTTTTGGCACTCCGGCGTACCGGAAAGGTATTCGATGCCGGCGTAGATGTCCTCGGTGTTTTCACGGAAGATGACCATGTCCACGAGGCCGGGTTCCTTGACCGGGCTGGGTACGCCGCGGAACCAGCGCACCGGACGCACACAGGCGTACAGGTCGAGTTGCTGGCGCAGAGCCACGTTGAGCGAGCGGATGCCGCCGCCGACAGGCGTGGTGAGCGGGCCTTTGATGGCCACTTTGTACTCGTTGATCACGTCGAGTGTTTCCTTCGGAAGCCAGTCGCCGGTTTTGTTGAATGCTTTTTCGCCGGCGAGCACTTCGCGCCACACGATTTTCTTTTTGCCGCCAAAGGCTTTTTCCACGGCAGCGTCGAGCACGCGCACGGAAGCCGCCCAGATGTCGGGGCCGGTGCCGTCGCCTTCGATGAACGGAATGATGGGGTCGTTGGGCACTTTGAGTTTGCCCCGTTTGATGGTGATGGTAGATCCTTGCATGGAACGTGTATGTTGTCTTAGGATAGAGTGTTTGAAAAAATGCGGCGCGAAGTTAGGAAAAGGGGGTGAATTGCAGGTGGAAGGAATCTTCAAACCTTTTTCCCCCGCATGGCCTCGCGGATCGTGGTGTCCATGGCCCGGTGTGCCAGCGGCGACGTGTAGGCGTTCAGGTCTTCAATGGCACGGTGGATGAGGTCTTTGTCTTCGGTTTCTGTCGCGCTTTTCAGGGCGCTCAGCAGACTTTTCGTGGTTGCTTTTTCGACTTCGGAAAGTATGGTGTCGTTTTGCTGCAGAAACTTGTCGCCGGCGTGCAGCAGGTTGTTGGCTTCGTTTCGCGCCTCCAGAAGTCCGCGGATGCGCATGTCCTCGGATGCGTGGGCGATGCTGTCGAGCAACATCCGGGCCATGTCTTCCTCGCTGATGCCGTAGGTTGGCCGTATGTCAATTTCCTGCGCCACCCCGGAACGCAGTTCTTTGGCACGCACGGTCAGGATGCCGTCGGCATTGATGATGAATTGAATGTCAATCTTGGGCAAACCGGCAGGCATAGGCGGAATGCCGTGCAAGATGAACTCGCCGAGTTTCCGATTGTGCTGCACGAGGTCGCGCTCGCCCTGATACACGGCAATTTTCAGGTTCTTCTGGCCGTCCACGCTGGTGGTGTACTGACGCCCGGCCCGTCCGGGTACTTTGGAGTTGCGCGGGATAATGGTGTCCATGAGGCCTCCTACGGTTTCGATGCCGAGCGAGAGCGGGGTGATGTCGAGCAGGAGCAGGTCTTTTCGGTTGCCGGCGAGAATGTCGGCCTGAATGGCGGCGCCGAGCGCCACCACTTCGTCGGGGTCAAGGTCATCGAACGGGGACTTTCCGAACAAGCCGGCGACGCTGTTTTTTACTAACGGTACCCGCGTGCTGCCGCCTACGAGCACCACCTTGTCAATTTTTTCCGTACCGATTTTGGCGTCGCGCAGGGCATTGGCGCAGCAGTTGAGCGTGCGGCGTACGAGCGGCTCGATACCTTTTTCAAATTCGGCGCGGGTGATGCGCACGGGTTTGCCGCCAACCGAACCGGAAAATTCATCGGCACCGGACAAGGTTTTTTTGGCCGATTCGGCCGCCAGCCTGATTTCTTGCCCCAGGGATTTGTCGGTCGCCAGGTCTGCATCCGACAAGCCCAGTTGATTTGCAAACAACCCGATGACGACCTGGTCAAAATCGTCGCCGCCGAGAAAGGTGTCGCCGTTGGTGGCTAACACCTCGAAAATGCCTTCCTGAATTTGCAGAATGGAGATGTCGAACGTGCCGCCGCCGAGGTCGTACACGGCGATAGTTTCGGTTTGTGCCGGATCGAGGCCGATGCCGTAGGCAAGTGCGGCGGCAGTGGGTTCGTTCACGATGCGCAGCACGTCGAGTCCGGCAAGTTTGCCTGCGTCGCGGGTGGCCTGGCGCTGGTTGTCGTTGAAATAAGCCGGCACGGTGATGACGGCTTTGTTTACCGGCTGCCCGAGTTCTGTTTCGATGCGGCGCTTGAGTTCGCGCAGGATGTCGGCACTGAGTTCGATGGGGGTGAAATAGCGGTCATTGACCCGGATTTTGACCAACGACTCCGTGTCGTCGTCGAGGATTTTATAGCCGAAGAAACCCTGCAAGCCGGCAACGTCCCGGTAGGATTTACCCATGAGGCGCTTTACGGAATAAATCGTGTTGGCCGGGTCGGAAACGAGTTTGGCCTTGGCGGCATCACCCACGACAACCGACCTGTCTGCTGCAAAATGTACCACCGAGGGCACCAGCGCATTTTTGCCGTCGGCGCTTTTCACACAGTACGGTTGTCCGTCCTTCATGTACGCAACGAGGCTATTGGTGGTGCCAAGATCAATGCCGACGATTACATCCGCTGCTTTCGCGAGGGAGCCGTCCTGCAAGTTTATGGGTATGATTGCCATTTTGACAGTTTTGAGTGTTGAGTTTTGGGTTTTGAGTCGGGTTTTGAGTTGGGCCGCAAAAGTATGGATTCTCGTTCCGAGGGGCGGCGGCCTGCTGCTAAACATCCCAAAAAAAGATTGGTTTGATCCGCGCGCTTTCCCACCTTTGACCCAACTCAAAACTCAAAACTCAAAACTCAAAACTCAAAACCTGTTCTTGTCATGCGCGAATTTTTCTCTTCCAAATCCAACCGCCTCTGGATGGTTCTGTCCGGCTTGTTCATCAGCAACGCGCTTGTAGCGGAATTCATGGGCGTAAAGTTGTTTTCACTCGAACGCACGTTCGGTTTTTCCGAAGTGCAGTGGACGCTTCTGGGCCAGAGCGGCTTGTCGTTCACCCTCACGGCCGGTGTGCTTTTGTGGCCGGTTGTGTTTGTAATGACCGACATTATCAACGAGTACTTCGGTCGCCGGGGTGTGCGTATGTTGTCGTACCTGACTGCCGGACTTGTAGCCTACGGCTTTTTGATGCTTTTCATGGCCATCCAACTCGACCCGGCGGAATTCTGGCGCACGGCGCACATCAAACCCTCCTGGACACCCGAACAGCAGGAAGCCATGCGGGCGCAGGTGGCCGATTACAACGCTGCCTACGCGGTGGTTTTCGGGCAAAGTATGTGGATCATCGTCGGTTCGCTCGTGGCGTTTTTGGTGGCGCAAATTGTGGATGTGGGCGTGTTTCACCGAATCAAGGCAGCTACGGGCGAGAAAAAAATCTGGCTACGGGCAACCGGCAGCACGTTGGTATCGCAGTTTTTGGACAGTTTTATCGTGGTGTTTATTGCGCTGCACATCGGGCAGCAGTTGCCGTTTATGCAGGTACTGGCTATCTCCGTGATGAGTTATTTGTACAAGGCGGCCATGGCGGTAGCGCTAACGCCGGTGATTTACGGAGTGCATGCGTGGATTGACCGATACCTTGGTGAGTCGCTGGCAACGGAGATGAAAACGGCGGCGCAAAAGTGAGGTGCCGAGCGCGGCAACAATGGCAACGCGGATTTTACTGCCGAGCGCGGCAACAATGGCAACGCGGATTACACAGATTTTGCGGATTATCACAGATTTTTTTAAATCCGTGGTAATCTGCGTTGATCGGTGTAATCCGCGTTGCCATTGTTGCCGCGCTCGGCAGTAAAAAGCGCATCCAGAATAATCGTCCCGACCTCCTCCGGCGTGCGGTGCGTAGTGTCCACCACGAGGTCGAAATTGCGCATGTCGGCGCAGTCGGCGCCGTATTTTTTCAGGAAACGTGCGTTTTCGCTCGCCTTGCGGGCGGTAATTTTTTCAATGGCTTCTTCCCGGCTTTGATACTGTTCGCTGTTTCGCCCGGGATCGCTCAGAATACGTTCGGCGGCAACGATCACATCGGCGCGGAGGAAAACCTTGAACGAGCGGGGTAGAAAAAACCAAGCCATGCGGCTGTCCACCACATAACTTTCAGGGTCTTTTCCGAGTGCGACAAAGATGCCGTCAATAGTTTCGTCAATGCTGGGGTCGGTATCGGCGCGGCGGTTCATTTCCAGGGTGTCAATACCCATTTTTTCGGCCAGTTGGCGCTGGATACGTCCGGTGGATACGTACTGAAATCCCGTACGTGCGCACAAAATGCGTGACACGGCGCTCTTGCCGCTGCCGAGGTCGCCGGTGATGGTAATCTTGGTGCCGGGTGGAAAATTCATGCCGCTTGCCTCTTTTTTGGTGGGCCGCAAAAGTAGGCAAGATTCCTAAACCGCTTACAGGTTGGCACAAATAGTGCCGCCCATCAGCGCCAGCGTCAGTGCCCAGTAGCCGGTATGGATGGCGATGTACTTGCCGCCTTTGCGCTCGAACAGGGCGTTGATACCCAAAACCGGAAGTGCGATAAACAAGGCAGCGATGATTCCGTGCAGGGCGCCGTGTTTGAACGTACGGAAGTTATGGCCGTATTTTTCCAGCAAGTCTGCGAAGAGTCTTCCTACTTCGGACTGCGGGTCGCCAAACCCGGGTTCCTCCATCAGAAGCGACATCAAGTGCGACTGGTGGATGGTCAATGAGATCATCGCAGCCGACAACATCAGCCCCAGCACGTAGGTCAGTCCGAAAATGGCAGCCATATTGCCGCCTTTGAGTTGCTCCTCGCTCAGGCCGGCGCTTCGCATCCAGGCGTTTGCGAAGGTTTTGGGATTGTACCAGATGAACCCTGTAACAAGAGGAATGAGGGCAGCGCCGAAAAGAATGTACCAGTTGAATTCCATGACGTGTGGTGTTTAAGTTCGCAGCGAAGGTAGGGAAAAGGGTTTCTGGTTGGAGGGTTTCTGGTTGGAAGGTTGTAAGGTTTCTGGCTGGAGGATCGTGTAAGCATTACATTTGTGGCAACAACCTCCAACCAGAAACCTTTCAACCTTTCAACCAGAAACCCTCCAGCCTTCTAACTGCATGAAAAACAAACACTTAGTTTTGCTATTCGTGGGCGTTTTACTTGTAGGACTGGTATCGCGCTGGCTGCCGGTACGGTACCGGACACTGTTTGAATCCAGGTTGTTTCGATGGGAAGAAAAGGATGTTAGCCGAATAACGGTATCCGGCGGCGGCAGGCCCGATTTGCTGTTTGAACGCATTGAGGAAGGGTGGGGTGTAGAGCAAGAAGCCCGCGCGACAGTTGTGCAAGAGGCCGTTGTGTCGGAAATGCTGGGTGCACTGACGGGGATCGGGACGTTTGAACTGGTGAAAACCGGACGTCCGGATACGCTGGGTTTTGTGGCGGGCGAGGTGCTTCCGGTTCGCCTTTACCGGCAAAAATATCTTTTGGAAGCCCTGGAAATCGGCAGCGAGGGCGCTACGCCTGCCGGGGCCTGCACGTATATTCGTTTGCCGGAACACGGCGGCGTGTACCGGGTGCCGGGGCATTTACGGCATTTTTTTGCCCGTTCGCTCCAGGATTTTCGTCCTAAAACCTTAGTCACGCTTGCACCTGATGCAGTCAGGCGCATTACGGTGGCATGGCCGAACAGCGATTCTCTTGTACTGAACCGGGCAGATTCCGCCGGTCGCTGGGTTTTGGCGAATGATCTGCGCCATCTTTCAGCCGACTCGGTGCACGCCTGGCTGGCGTTGTTCGAGCGTTTGAAAAACAGCCCGTTTGCCGACTATTTTGATGAAAGCCGGGAAACGGAAACCCTGTTTGCCGGTATTGTCCTCGAAGCAGTGGACACGGTGGAAATCCTGCGCATTTTCTACCTGGAACCGCCCGATGTGCCGGAAGAGCCGGCTGATTTGCGCCGCAGGGATCGGCACTTTCCGGCTGCTTTTGTGGCGCACAGTTCGGCCAATCCGTATAATTACTTTGCTTTGCCCGATACCAATCTGGTGCGCATCTTGTGCTTCGGACTCGTGCAGCCACCGGATTCCAATCGGTAAAAAAATACTTGCCATGACAACAACCACCGACGTGCCGACACTCGCCAACTGGGGCAACTACCCCAAAGTAAAAGCCGTCGTGGCCGGCCCGGAAACACCGGAAGACGCCCGAGCCGAGGTGTTGGGCCAGGACCGCCTCATTGCCCGCGGAAACGGCAAATGCTATGGCGATGCAGCGCTGGCTCCGCGTGTGTTGTCCACCCTGCGACTCAATCGCTTGCTCCGGTTCGATGCCGAAAACGGGATTGTCCACTGCGAATCGGGTATGCTGCTGGCCGATTTGCTGGACGTGATTGTGCCCGCCGGCTGGTTTTTCCACGTGACGCCCGGTATCAAAAATATCACCGTAGGCGGCGCCATCGCCTGCGACGTACACGGCAAAAATCACCCGACTAAAGGCTGTTTTTCCAACTGGCTGCTCGATTTTGACCTGCTGCGCGCCGACGGCTCGGTGCTGCGTTGCTCCCGCACCGAACACACCGACCTGTTTTGGCAAACCTGTGGCGGCATGGGCTGGACGGGCGTCGTGCTTGCTGCCCGGTTCCAACTTATGCGCATCGGTAGCGTACAGATGCGCCAGATGGCGGTGCGTGCCGGCAACCTGGACGAACTTTTCCGGGCTTTTGAAAACCACGCCGATTGGCCTTACGCGGCCGGTTGGGTGGACTGCCTTGCCAAAGGCGCCGCCTTTGGCCGTGGCGTCGTGTATTTCGCAGAGCATGCGGAACAGGACGCAGGTGAACCGCTGCAATACCCGTTTCGCGACACCCGAAACGTGCCGTTTTACGCGCCGACATGGCTGCTCAATCCACTTTCCATCCGGTTGCACAACTACATGCTTTTTTCCAAAGCCAAAACCGGAGAGCAACTGGTAGACCTGGATCGCTATTTTTATCCGCTCGACCGAATCCGGAACTGGAACCGGCTGTACGGGCGCCGGGGGTTCATCCAATACCAGTTTTGTTTACCGGAGGAAAATAGTGCCGACGGCATCCGGCAAATCCTCGAAACGATCCGCCAAAGTCGCGACGTGCCGTTTCTCAGTGTGCTCAAACGCCACGGCGAGCGCCCGCCGGAGGCTGTACATTCCTTTCCTATCCGCGGGTATTCGCTTGCGCTGGATTTTCCGCGTACGAGCACAATTTTCGAGTTGGTAAGACGCCTTGACGAACTCGTCTGGCAGCACGGCGGCAAAATTTACTTAGCCAAAGACGCCTGCTCGGCGCCGCGCATGGGGCGTGTGAATCCGGCTACATTCGGCGAAGCCAAATTCTCGTCCCTTTTGCGCGAACGCCTGTAACAAGTGCCTCTATCCCCCCAATCCGGTTCTTTATCTAATTTCAGCCGGCTTCAAAACGGGGCTTTCTTCCTTTGCTGCATCAAAATCGGATTTGGTCAATCGAATCAATCGGGTCAATCGAATCAATCGAATTCAATTCACAGCAACATGAACCAGTTTTTCAAATTTCTATTCGCTTCCTGCCTCGGCACATTTCTGGCCCTGGTCCTTCTTTTTTTCTTCGGCATTATGACCTTATCGGGCATCGCCTCTTCGGCCATGGAGAAAGAAAAAACACCCATCAAGGCCAACTCGGTACTGGAACTCAAATTTGAGCAGCCCATCCCGGAAAAAACCAACAACATGCCGCTCGACCCGTTCAACTTTGACCAGGAAGACGTGCTGGGCCTGACCGATATGGTGAAAACCATTCGGCATGCCAAGGAAGACCCCGACATCAAGGGCATTTACATCAACGCCATGAACCTGTCCGCCGGCCGGGCCACGTCGAACAGCCTGCGTGAGGCCCTGCTGGATTTCAAATCTTCCGGCAAATTCGTGGTGTCCTATGCCAATTTTTATACCCAGAATGCCTACTACGTCGCTTCGGCAGCCGACGAGGTGCTGCTCAATCCTGTCGGCGCCGTGGATTTTCGTGGCTTGTCGAGCATGATCATGTTTTTCAAAGGTATGCTGGACAAACTGGATGTGCAGATGCGCATTTTTTATGCCGGCAAATTCAAAAGCGCCACTGAGCCGTTCCGCCTCGATAAAATGAGTGAGGAAAACCGCTTGCAAGTACGCGAGTACGTGAAAGCCCTGTACGACGACATGATCGACGATATCAGCGCCAGCCGCAAAATATCCGACAACGACCTTCGGCGTATTGCCGACAACTTCGATGGGCGCAGTGCCAAAACCGCTCTGAGCAGCGGCCTGGTGGATCGCATCGCGTATGAAGACGAGGCGTTGGGACTGCTCAAATCAAAAATCGGGCTGGGCGAAAAGGAGAAACTTAACCGAATCCAGGCAGAGGCGTACTACGAGTCCCGGGTTAAGAAAATTGACCTGTCGTCGAAGGACAAAATTGCCGTGGTGTATGCCGAAGGTACGATTATGGACGGCGACAAAGGGGATCCCGGCGAAGTGCTGGACGGCAAGTATGTAAAAATGTTGCGCAAAATCCGCGAGGACAAAACCGTGAAAGCCGTTGTCTTGCGCATCAATTCGCCGGGCGGCAGCGTGCTGGCCAGCGAAAATATCCTGCGTGAGGTCAACCTCTGCAAGGAGGCCGGCAAGCCGATCGTGGTGAGTATGGGCGATGTGGCGGCTTCCGGCGGATATTACATCGCCTGCCAGGCCGACAGTATTTTTGCCGAACCCAACACGATCACCGGCTCCATTGGCGTGTTCGGGGTAGTGCCCATCCTGCAAAAAACGATGAAAGAAAATCTCGGTATCACGATGGATACCGTACGCACCGGGCGCTATTCGGCATTCGGTACGCCGTTTCTCGATTTTTCACCCGAAGAAAGCCGCATGATTCAGGAACGGGTAGAGTGGATTTACCAGGACTTTCTGGAAAAAGTAGCCAAAGGGCGCAAGATGACCGTGGCGCAAGTGGATTCGATTGCCCAAGGGCGCGTATGGGCGGGTAAAAAAGCCCGTGAAATCGGTCTGGTGGACGCGATGGGCAACCTCGACCGGGCAATCGCTTCGGCGGCAAAATTGGCCAAATTGGGAAAATACCGCATCACCGAATACCCGCGCACGAAGACGGGCATTGAGCAACTGATCGAAAAATTTGACCGCAGCGGCTCCGGCAGCGACGACGAAATTCGCGCCATGCTGATTCGCTCTGAACTGGGCGACATGTACCCCGTATACAAAATGCTGCGCGATGCCCACCGCAATCAGGGCATTCAGGCACGGCTGCCGTACGAGTTGATGGTACATTGAGTCTTTGCCCCATTGTCATTCCGAAGTATAATAGGGCAATCGAGTGTGACAGCCCTATTAGAGCGGACGGATTCCTTCAGAATGACAAAGTGTGGGCGGGTTCCTTCGGCAAGGCACAAAAAAGCAGAGGCCGCAACGGATGTGATCCGCTGCGGCCTCAAATTTTTCCTGCGTGCTACCTCGGCATAGGCTCCGTACGTTGGTGCGGCACAGGAATCAGATTATCCGTGTTATTGGTACTATAATTTATTAATTGCCGCCGATGAACGCCTGCACGCCGAAGTTGATGCCAAAGGAACCAACAGCGTCGCCTTCGCCGAAGCTGGAGCTCGTGTAGCCCACCAGGCCGTCAATAGCCACGTGGTCGTTGAGGAAAATGCTGACGCCCGCGCCGCCGCCGAAAGCGGTACCGGTCACGGCATCTGCGTCGCCAAACTTAAGGCTGGACCACTGAAACATGCCCTGAGCAAAGAAACGGGCCTTGCCTTCGCCATTGAAGTAGTAGCGAACCATCGGGCCAACGCCAAATGCAGTTGCATCGCCACCAAGGTCGGAGCTGGTGCTGGCAAAAGCGATCTGACCACCGATGGCAAGTTGATCAATAATGAAAAAACCGAGCGAAGGAGCAACAGAGATTTCCGTGGTGCCGTCGCTGGAGGAGAATCCGGCGGTGCCGCCGATCATCATGGAGCCTTGCTGGGTTTGTGCGAAAAGCGATGCGCCGAAAAGGCAAAATGCCAGAGTAAGTAAACGTGGGTAGTGCTTCATACTGGAAAAAATTTTGTGAATGAGTGGATGTTTTGTCGAAAAATAAATGCGGAGCCATAAGTTTTTCAAGTGGTAAAAGTAACACACACTTTCAAATCACAAAATTTCAAGCTCAGGTTTCTTTCAAAGTAGTCGCTAAATCACCGTATGCTACAATTTGCTCCCGGCACAGTTCCAGTACATTTGCTTCATTGTACCGCGCATACCAGTCGGCAGTAAACGCCACGGTTTTTTCAAAATCGAGCACCGGTTTCCAGCCGAGCACCTGCATGGCCTTGCTGATGTCGAGCATCAACAAGCCGGCTTCGTGGGGTTGATCGGGGCGGGAAGTGTCGCGCCAGCCGGGGAGGTTAGCGCCGGGCGCCGATTTTTCTCGGAAATACCGGTAAAAAGCGTCGGCAATTTTCCCGACCGGATGTACGCTCTGGGGCAACGGCCCGAAATTCCATGCTTCGGCGAAACGACGGGGTTGTTCCAATAATTTTTGTGCCAGCAGCAGGTACCCGCTCAACGGCTCGATCACGTGTTGCCAGGGGCGCACGGCCTTCGGACTCCGGATGTCCAGAACCTGACCGGATTCCATGGCGCGTACGATGTCGGGCACGAGGCGGAAATTGGACCAGTCTCCGCCGCCGATCACGTTTCCGGCGCGGGCTGAGGCTATTGCCGGACTGTCGTCGGCTGAAAAAAACGAGCGACGATAGGCTGAGATGACGATTTCGGCGGCGCCTTTGCTGGCGCTATACGGGTCGTGGCCACCCATCGGGTCGTTTTCGCGGTAGCCGTACACCCACTCGCGGTTTTCGTAGCACTTGTCGGTAGTCACCAGCACCGCTGCCTGCACGGATGGCGTGCGCCGGATGGCTTCGAGGATATGCGCGGTGCCCTGTGTGTTGGTGGCGAAGGTGCCCACCGGATCGGTATAACTTTCCAGTACGAGCGGCTGGGCGGCTAAATGGAATACGATTTCGGGCTTTTCTTCAGCAAATACGCGCAGCACGGTGTCGAGGTCGCGAATGTCGCCCCGATGATCGTGCATACGGTGGCCGATACCGCTCAGCACGAACACATCGCGTTCGGTATGCGGGTCAAGGGCCAGGCCGGACAGCCGGGCGCCGAGCATGTCGAGCCAAATGCTCAGCCAGGCGCCTTTGAAGCCGGTGTGGCCGGTGACGAGGATGCGTTTGTTGTGGAAATGCAGGCTCATAAGGGATCAATACAGAGTTTCAGGCACTCATTTTGAACGGGATCGCCAAGCGGTCCAGGAGTTGGCGAATCAGTTCCGATTCTTCAGGAGATTTAGGGAAAATTTGAAAGGAAACAACATGCGCCGGTTGCTTTTCAGCCTGTGTCCGCGCAGAACGTACAGCCGCTAAAAGTGCGGCCAAGCCTTCCTGAATGTCGTTTTCGTCTTTCTCCTCCAGTTTGTGGAGCAGGGTTTTGAAAAACAACTCCCGGTCGTCCGAATTACTCAAGACGCGATGCCGTTCGATCCATTGCCGAAGTTCTTGATGAGCAACCATAAGCAGCGATTTTAAGGTTTGTCTTTGTGCTTTTCCAAAATTTCCCGGATGCAGTTGATTTCATCCAGAATTGCGTCAATGTACTCGGTGTATTCTTTGTCTGTCATACTTTTTGCCCGATTTCGTTTTCTGGCGTAATAATCCAGTAACCAAAGATATAGCGCAAGGTCGCGTTCAAGTTGTTCGCGTTCTGGTTGGGTCATACTCCAGGTTTTTTTATTGGAACAAATGTAGGCGAATGCAGGTTGATCTCCAACCCTTACCATAATTTCCAAGGGGGAACTCCGCCTTTCCACAAATTTTCCAGCGTCATCTTGTCGCGAAGGGTATCCATCGGGTGCCAGAAGCCGCTGTGCTTGTAAGTGAACAATTCGCCGTCGGCGGCGAGTTTTTCGAGCGGACTGCGTTCGAAAATCGTGCTGTCGCCCTCGGTGATGTAGTCGAACACAAGGTGTTCGCACACAAAAAAGCCGGCGTTGATCCAGCCGCCTTCGCCTTTGGGTTTTTCCACAAACTTGCTCACCTGCCCGCTTTCGCCGATGTCAAGCGCGCCGAAACGGCCTTCCGGCTGGCTGGAGGTCATGGTGATGGCTTTGCCGTGGGCCGCGTGAAAACGCACCAGGGCGCCAATGTCCACGTTGGAGACGCCGTCGCCGTAGGTTAGCATGAACGGTTCGCCGGGCGCCAGGAAGGGTTTGGCCCGCAGCACACGCCCGCCGGTCATGGTGTCAAGGCCGGTGTCCAGCAGGGTTACTTTCCAGGGTTCGCTTACATTGTTGTGCACCTCCATGCGGTTATTGGCCAGGTCGAACGTGACGTCGGAGTGGTGGAGGAAATACTGGGCAAAATATTCCTTGATGGCGTATGCCTTGTAGCCGCACAGGATGATGAAGTCCGTGTAGCCGTGGTGGGCATAAATTTTCATAATGTGCCAGAGGATCGGTCTGCCTCCGATCTCGACCATGGGTTTCGGGCGCAGGCCGGTTTCTTCGCTGAGCCGGGAACCGTAGCCTCCGGCGAGGATCATCACTTTCATGGAGCGCTTGTGGATGATGAATGATAAATGGTGAATGATGAAGGTCCGGCAAGGGGCATTCTGTTCGTGACGCACATAAACCGTTGCATGATCAGGTGGAAGAAGGCTGTGGTTTTTTCAGGTACGAGAGGAGGCCTGGGAAATATTTAAACAGCAAGGGCAATAGCCCGAGTTTCTGCCGCCAAGTTCCGGCGTTTCGGTACAGCAGCGACAGCATTTTTCGGAAAAGGCGTTTTTTATCCTCCCTTGCGAGCGGTTGCTTGTAGAGGCGGTCAAAATCATGGAGGATGCCGAACAGGGCTTCCTGGAGTTTTTGGCCGTTGTAGCGGGCTTTTTCTTCCGAATTAGTCACGCCGCCGGAGTGTTTGCGGTAGGCTGTGGTGGTTTCCGGCAGGAAATGTACCCGGGATCGCAGCGCTACGTGCAGCCACATCAGGTAGTCGTGGATGTAGTATTTCCGGTCGGTGTCAATGACATGGTCGCGCAGCAGATCGTGGCGGACGACGGCGGTGGAGTTGTTGATAAAATTGCCGCCCAGTAGGTACAGAAAAATATCGCCGCCGGCATAGCAGGAGCGCAGTTCGTCGTGTTCGTCGCCCTGCACGGCGGCGCTTGTTTCGGAAATAATGTGCACGTCGGAGTACGACAGGCCGTAGTCGGGGTTGTTTTCTAAAAAAGAAACCTGCTTTTGCAGTTTGGCAGGGTCTGTCCAGATGTCGTCACCGTCGCAAATGGCGAGGTATCTGGCTGTGCAATGCGACAGTGCCCGATTGGCATTTCCGGCGATGCCGAGGTTTTGATCGCCTGGCAAAAAAAGGATGCGCTCCGGGTATTTGTTGGCGTATGCCTGGCAAATCGAAGGCGTTTCATCCGTAGAACAATCTTCGCCGATGACTAACCGTACCGGGAAATCTGTTTCTTGCGCCAGCACGCCTTCGATGGCCTGGGCGATGTAGGGCGCGACATTGTAGGCGAGCATGAGGACGTCAACCCCACCCCCAACCCCTCCCCCAAGGGGGAGGGGGGCTACATTCCGCTTCGCTTGAATCATCTCAAGTTGAGGCTCGATAGTATCCAAATTTTGGTTGTCAAACTTGGCTGAGGGCAAGCCCCCCTCCCTTTTGGGGGAGGGGATGGGGGTGGGGTTGACGCCAGGCGCGATCTTTTGTTCCATATCCGGGGTTCTTTCAAAAACTACGCCTTTTTGCGCACCAATTGCAGGGTTTTTGGAATAATCGTTTGCCGGATGAATTGCATTTCTTCGGTTTTCACGGCGATGTGCATGCCGAGGTACGCCAGCCCGGCGATACCGGACAACACGATCAGTTGCAAAAAACCGGTGCCGATGGGCAGATTTTTCAGAAAATACAACAGGCCACCAGCCAACAGGCTGAACGCTACCGTGGGCAGGATGTCGCGCACTTGCTCCCCCAGCGAATAGCGCAGGAATTTTTTGGAGTAGTAGGCATTGATGACGAGGTTGACATACGTGGCCACTACCTCGCCGATAATGAGGCCGTAGATACCGAATTGCAAGCCGACCACGATGGCGATGGCGATGTTGATTTTTTTGATAACCTCCAGTTTCAGGCTGAGGTCGGAGCGGCCTAGTACGAGCAGCATGTTCAGGTTGACGGTGCTGAAATGGTACGTGACGCCCGACAGGCACAGCAACTGAAGCATGGGCGTGGCGGGCAGCCATTTTTCTCCTACCAGCGTGACAAGCACCGGTTCGGCCAGCACGCCCAGCACGGTCATGGCCGGCACGATGATGAACGAACTCAGTTGCAGCATTTTCCGATAGCCGAGTTTGAGTTTTTCGCGGTCGTCCTGCAGTTTGGCCAGCACGGGGTAGGTCACGCTTTGCACCGTGCGGAACAGCGTGTTGATGACCATATTGGTAAATGTGCCGGCCTGGGTGTAAAAACCGAGGGTGGCGGCGGCGAAAAACTTGCCGATCAGGAGTTTGTAAATGTGTACGAAAAACTTGTCGAGCACGGCGGCAGCCAGAATTTTGGAACCGAAACCGAACAGCCGCCGGAACGACTCCCGGCTGAATTCCATCGTCGGCCGCCAGCGCCCCAGAATCCAGAACATAGCGGTGGTCATCAGGTCGAGCAGGGCGTACCGTGCCACGAGGCTCCACACGCCCCAGCCCTGAAAGGCCAGCAACACCGCCACGCCGCCCGACACCAATACCGCTGCTGAGCGCACGATGGTCTGGGTTTTGAAATCAATTTGCTGAATCAGAACGCTGTGCTGCACGAGCGACAGCGCGTTCACAATCAGGCTGACGCCCATGATGCGCACGATCAGCGTCAGCAGCGGCTGCTTAAAAAACGCGGCGATGTACGGAGCGCTGAAAAACAGCACCCCGTACAGCACCACTGACGTGATCAGGTTGAAAATGAAGGTCGTAGACTTGTCGGCCTCCGAGATGGTTTGTTCCCGGATAAGCGCCGTGGAAAATCCACTTTCCACGAAAACCGCCGAGAACTCGAAAAAAATCATAACCATCGCCACCAGGCCGAAGTCTTCCGGCGACAGCAGGCGGGCCAGCAGAATGGTCACGATAAAGCTGACGACGCTCCCGCTCAACTTGTCCAGCACTGCCCAGGCGACCGCCGAAAGGGAGCGGTCGCTCAAACTTTTCGACATGGCTCGGGATCAGTTCAGGTGGACAGGTTTGGTTTTGACCTTGGTCTTGTGTTTCGAACGTTTTTCGGGTTCGTAGTAGCCGTTTTTGCTGTTGCCGTAGCCGTAGCCGTATGCATACGCGCCGGTTTGGCCGGGTTTGTTCACGGGCACCCCGTTGAGTACGATAAACGGACGCGGCAGTTTGTCTTTTTTCGCGATATCGTCCACTATTTGCAACTGCCCCCGGCGGGTGTAGTTCATTCGAACCACATACATGGTGGCGTCGGCGATGTCTTTCATTTGCAAGGCGTCGGCTACGAGGCCTACCGGCGGCGCATCGAGGATGATAAAATCGTAACGTTCGCGCATTTCGGCCAGCAGGTCACGCAGGCGGGTCGAGAGGATCAGTTCGCTCGGGTTGGGTGGCACCGGGCCGCTGGCGATGAAGTCGAGGTTGAGGTGCAGGCCGGTGTTGCGCAGAATTTTGGACGGCTTCATCGAGTGGTCAATGAGGTAGTTGACAATACCGTCTTCAGCAGGTTCAATGCTCATGTAGGCTTCCTGTTTGGGTTTGCGCAGGTCGAGTTCGACGATGAGTACGCGTTTGCCCGACAGGGCCAGGCTCATGCCGAGGTTGAGGGCGATGAACGATTTGCCCTCACCCGAAGTGCTGGAAGTCATGAGCAGGGTTTTCAGGTCGGTTCCCGGGGCGATGTAGGCGAGGTTGGCGCGTAACAGGCGGAACATTTCGGCGATGGCCGTGCGGCTGTTTTCGCGTACCACGAGTTTCTCTTTGCTGTTGCTCAGCCCCAGTGTTCCACCCAGCGGCACCGAGGTGGCGTGGGTGATGTCCTCCTCTTTTTGCACCTTGTCGTTGAGGTTTTCGAGGAAAAAGATTAGGCCGATCGGGATGGCAAAGCCAAGGAAAAAGGCGACCATCCAGATTTGGGAGCCTTTCGGGCTGAGTTTGGCGTAACTCAGGGTGGCCGGTTCCACAACGCGACCTTTAGGCGCTGTTACAGCCAGCGACACGGCGGCTTCTTCGCGTTTTTGGAGCAGGTACAGGTACAGGTTTTCCTTCACGTCCTTTTGCCGCATCATTTCCAATTGCTCGCGTTCGCGGCGGGGCAGACTGGACATGCGGCTCTCGAGGGTGGAACGTACACCTTTGTTGGTGTTGCTGGCAATTACCAGGTCGTTTTTGATGCTGCGAATATTTTCGATGATCGTCTGGCGCAGGTTCTGAATTTCTTTCTGGGCGAGCAACAGGTCGGGGTGCGCCACGCCGAGTGTAGACTCCATGCGGGAGCGGTCGTTGAGCAGCTGGTTAAAACGCTCTAATTGGTTGGTCAGCGTCAGATTGTTGAGGTTCAGGTTGGTGGGCACAAACTCAAAGTTGTTCCGGTTTTTGACTAAAAAATCTTCTACCGTCTGCAAAATCTGAATCTGCACCTCGGTGGCGGTGATTTCTTTGTTGAACGAAGACATTTCGGCCAGCAGTTGGGTGCCTTCGGCGCCCAGGCTAACCTGGGCGTTGTTCTGCTGGTAAATTTCCAGACTGCGTTCGGCTTCCGACAAGTTGGAGGCGATCATGTCAATGCGCTCGTTCACCATTTCGATGGTATTTTCGTGCGCTTTGTTTCGGATAGCCACGCTGTTGGCGTTGTAGGCTTCCATGAGTTCGGAAACGATGTCGTGGGCGCGTTCGGGCGAGTTGTCTTTGATGGACAGTTTGAGCGTGCTCGACTGTTCGCCCATGATTTCGACTTTCAGGGCGTCGGCCAGTCCGCGGGCAGTGCCGTATTCGGTCAGGATGAGGATGCCGATTTGGGTGTCGGCATATTCCCCGGGCTTGTGCGATATGGTTATCGTACCGGTGGGCAACTTGAGTTCCTTGCCGAACTCGCCGTTGTACACTTGTTCTGTTTCCTCAATGGTAAACTGATAGCCGCCGCGTCCGTTGTCGGTCAGTACCCCGTACAGTTCCACCTGGTCGTTCACCGGTTGCCAGGAAATCACCTGTACGGGCGAGTTCTTATACAAGGCGCGTTTTTTCAACCCGTCTATGCTGGTGTACTGGTATTGCAGGTTGAGTTTTCGAACCACTTCCTGCATGAGCGGTGTGGAGGTGAGCACAAGCGTCTCGTTCTCGAGGGTTTTGCTCTTTTTGCCCATGCCTAACTCGGAGAAGAATATCTCCTCGGAGGGCTGCCCGGAGTTTTCATCATCCTTGATCAGGATCATGCCCTCCGATTTGTACACGGGCATGGTGTATTGCAGGTAAAAGTAGGCGCCGGCAAGCATCGCGGTGAGCGCGATGACAAAAAAGTACCAGTACCCCAAGCCTTTGTAAAAAAGTTGTCTCAGGTTAAATTGATTATCCCCCATAGTATGATCGGTTTTGATATTGACAAAAAGTATGTTTTCCTTGCAGGCAAGGCCCCCTTTGCCCTGCTTGCAAGAACCGTTCCCAATTATTCCCGCTCGAACGGGTGTGGACTTAGCGGCAACTCGGCCAGCGGATGATGCTCGTGGCCGTTCAGACCGGTCGGCTGTGCGTTTCGAATAGCGTACGCAATTTCGACGGCTTGCGCGGCCTCTTCAAGTCCAAAACCTTGCCCATCCAAAACACTTTGGTAACTGAGCGTGTGCAAGTCGGTAAAACCTTCGCTGAACTCGATTTCCCGGCCTTCAACGGTGATGGAACGGAAGGTGCGGGCGCCGTTTTGGCGAATGGCTTCGGTGATGGTATTGGAGTTGATGCTCAAAAACCAGTTGACCCGTGCTTTTCCCAGGCGCAGGTACCCGGATGCACGGTCGTGTGTGCGCACATACACGTGGTTTTCCACGACGTCTCCGAAAATCCAGTGCAGCATATCGAAAAAGTGGATACCGATATTCGTGGCAATGCCGCCCGATTTTTCGATGTCGCCTTTCCAACTGGCAAAGTACCAGTTGCCGCGCGAGGTGATGTAGGTCAGGTTGACATCAAACACCTTGCCCGGAGGGGCGGCGTCTACCTGGCGTTTGAGTTCCTGAAGAGCCGGGTGCAGGCGCAATTGCAGGATGGTATACACGTGTTTGCCGGTGTCTTTTTCGATCTCGCGCAGACCCTCCACGTTCCAGGGATTCAGCACGAGCGGTTTTTCACAGATGACATCGGCGCCGTTTCGCAAACCAAATCGGATGTGTGCGTCGTGCAGGTAGTTGGGCGAACAAATGCTCACGTAGTCAATCGGAATACCGTTGCGTTTGAGTTTGCTGACGTACCGGTCGAATCGCTCGAATTCGGTGAAAAAGGCAGATTCCGGGAAGTAACTGTCAATGATTCCAACAGAGTCGTTGGGATCGAGCGCTGCGACCATGGTATTTCCGGTATCCCGTATCGCGCGCATGTGGCGGGGGGCTACGTAACCGGCGGCGCCAATGAGTACAAATCGTTTCATTGTAATGAAGATTGCAATGGATTAGACAGAGAAGGTTGGAGGGTTTCCGGTTGGAAGGTTTAACGGGTTGAGCGGGTTTAACGGGTTGAGAGGTTTAAGTCCTCGGGTTTATTCGTGGGATATTTTGGTTACGGCGCCGTTATGGAGCCGGTAATGTTCACCGCTGCGGGGGCACACGGCCTCGTCGTGTTCGTTGAAAAATAGTCGTTCGCCGTGTTCGCTCATCCAGCCGATGGCCCGCCCGGGATTGCCCACAATGAGCGCATATGGCGGCACATCGCGGGTGATTACGGCGCCTGCGCCAATGAAGGCATAGGCGCCGATGTCATGCCCGCACACGATCGTGGCGTTGGCGCCGATGGTAGCACCGCGACCGACGTGTGTTTTGCGGTATTCGTTTTTGCGTTCCACGGCACTGCGGGGATTGATTACATTGGTAAAAACCATGGACGGGCCGAGAAATACATCGTCAGCACAAATCACACCCGTGTAAAGCGAGACATTATTTTGCACCTTCACATTGTCGCCCAGTTCAACCCCCGTGGCGACAAACACATTCTGTCCAAGTGAGCAATTCCGGCCGATCCGGGAACCGGGCATGATGTGGCAAAAGTGCCAGATTTTGGTTCCGTCACCGATATCGCAACCCTCGTCGAGGATAGCGCTGGGATGCGCATAATAGGCAGGTGCAGCCACGGTCTGTTTGTTGTTTTTCGTTAGAAATCAGGTTGTTAAACGGCACGCGGTTTCAGATTACGCATACGTTCAATGGCTTGATAACCAATTCAGATTATTTGCAACGGGAAAGACAAAAGTCATGCCAACCAGACAGGAGATTGCATCTGACCAATACCCCGAAAACGCTAAGGGGCGCCAAGGTAGCAAGAAAATTCTCAATATCCTCCTAATGGCTCACCACGAGGCGGCGGATGACCCTGCTGTTTGCAGACTGGAGGTGTAGCAGATAAACGCCGGGCTGTAGCCGGCGGACATCCAATTCAAATTGTGTTTGTGCAGCCTGCTGCATGTGTTCTTGAAGGACAGTCCGACTCAATATATCCAGAATGCGGATGTCAAGTTGGGCAGGCTTCGGCAAATGGACGGACACGGTGATTTTTTCAGATGCCGGATTCGGATACACGCGTACCTCGAAGGCCTCTCCGGATACCTGCCGCGTAGCGACGGTTTCGGTGAGCGTGCGCGACAGGCTGTCCCAGCAGCTGTGGCTATCCATAGCATACAAAATGTAGGTGCCGGCGGGCACTCCTTCGAGGTCTTCGGTAGCCGCTACGAAGGTGGTGGTGTTCAGGTACCACGAGTACATGATCGGTGGCGTACCGCCGGCCGGTGTGACGTGTATACTGCCGTTGCTCGCGCCCGGCTCCGGGTGTTGCAGATTTTCCAGAATGAGATACAGTGAGTCCGGCGATTCGAGGATTGTTTCCACTACCTGTGTACAGCCTTTTGCATCCGTAATAGTCAGGGTGTACGTGCCGGCGCCAAGATTCGGGTTTTCTGCTGAATAGACCTCGTTGGACCAGACCAATGCAAACGGCCCGGTACCGCCGCTTTGGAGCGCAACTTCCAACGACCCGTCGGTATCGCCGAAACAGGTTGGCTCAACCGCAAGAAGTTCAAAAATCAGGGAATCCGGTTGCGTCAGTTCTACTTCCGCGACACTCGTGCAGCCGCTGCTTTCGGTAATTGTCAGCGTATATGTGCCGGCGCCGAGGTTGACATTTTCGGCAGACAAAACCTGATTGCTCCAGACAAAATCAAATGGAGGCACACCACCGAAAAGCACTTCGGCAAACAGCGCGCCGTCTGTGTCGCCGAAACAGTCGGGGGTTTGGAGGAGCACTTCATAAACAAGTGAGTCCGGCGACACCAGTTCAGCCTCGGCCGTGTACGAACACCCGGTAGCTTCAGTGACGGTCAGGGTGTAGGTGCCGGGACCCAGATTGGTGTTTTCAGTAGAAAAAACCTGATTGGACCACTGGAATGCGAGCAGCCCGCCGTTGCCGCCTGTCACCACGGCACTCAGGGAACCGTCGGCAGTGCCGTAGCAGGGTTGATGCACCAGAATATCCACGAGCAAGGAGTCGTGTTTCGGAACTTCTGTTTCCAACAGGTAGGTGCATCCGGTATTTTCCGAGATGGTGAGGGAATAGGTTCCCGGCGCCAGACCGGCGTTGTTAGCCGTGTAAATCTGGTTGGACCACTCGAAGAAAAACGGCCCGGTGCCGCCGCTCAGGACAGCCGCGCTCAGTGCGCCGTCGGTGGTATCATAGCAGGAGGGTGGGGTAGGGGTGATGGCGATGTTGGCCGTACAGGCGTTGCTCAGGCAGGTTTTGGCGGTATCGGCCTGCCAGGTTTGACAGCCGATTGCATCTTGAATGACAAAAGACCAGGGCGTGCCGCCCGAAACAATTTGGCCGGCAGTGTTGGTTAAAAATGTGTACGGCGGTGTACCTCCGCTTACTGTAGCGAGCAGTTTGACACTGTCGGCACCCACGCATAATTGCGTAGCGGATAACTCCAGCGGTGTGAAATCGTAGGGCAAGGCGCCGTCGCGGATTTTCAGGCAAATTTCTCCCGCCTCGCTGCCCGCCGTGCCGTCGCGGGAAGCAATTTGCAGGAAATAGGTCTGCCCTTTGTTCAGATTTGGAATAATCGTGTAGCCTTCGCAGGACAACGGATTGTCCTGGCAAAAAACCTGTTTCAGGTTGTTGCAATCGCCTTCCCAAACAGCAAGTATGTGTTCAAATTTTGCCCCTGTGTTCACCTGCACGGAGCCGTACTCGGGCGCAATAAACTGAAACCACACGTCGTGCTCCACCGATACCGCGCAGGCGGGTTTCGGCCCGGAAAACGTAGCGCCGGTGATGCCGGCAGGTAAACACGTCGCGTTCAGGGCAACCGTTGTGGCCGTTTCACACAGGTCATTGGCAGGAGCAGGGTTTTGCACAATGGCAAGTTTCGGGCACAAATTCCCCTCCACGGTGGCGAAAACGCCGGCGATTTGTACGAAGTAGGTCTGGCCGGCAGTCAGTGTCGGCATAGTCAGTAACGCACCTTGTTCGTTGGTGGCAATTTCGGTGAGGCTGTTGCAGGCGCCCCGATACAGCGTGATGATGTGGGAAAAATCAGCGTTGGTTTCCAGTTCGAGCGTTTGACCCGGAGCAAGTGTCGGCGCCGCAAACCGATACCACACATCGGCGCGGGCCAGCCGGTTATGCGAAGGCAAAAAGGCCGACATGGCGGCGTTGCGGTTGTTTCCTGGGGTGCAGGCGCTGTTTATCGTCAGCACTTGAGCAGTGGCGCAGTCATCGTTGACGGGGCGAACGGGGTAGGCACTTGCTGCTTCGATCCCGATGCACACTTGTCCGCGCGGCAGCCCGAAACCACCTTCCTGTCCGGCTACACGCAGAAAATAGTGCGTGCCGGCCTGACACGGGAAAAAGGTTGTTTCGCCGGTGAACCCGTGTTCGTCGCGGTTGTCGCAAACGACCGGGAGCGGGTTGCCGCAACTGCCGGTGAACACGTTGACCACGTCGTTGAAATCGGCGCGTGTGCTCAGCTTGGCAATACCGGTAAAATTGGCCTGCCAGCGGAACCACAGGCCGCCTGTAATCCGGTCGGAACATGTGCTTGCCGGGCCGGTGAGCAGCGCGTTGGTGTTGTCGGCAGTCGTGCAGGGTGCGCCGGTGAGCAAGGGATAAGCGGCATCGCAAAAATCGAGCGCAGGACCGTTTCCGGTCACTTTTACGTTGTCAATGCCGGCCCAGTAGCCTTGCTTGCCGCCGTCGGAATATTCAAAAACGATGCGCAACTGCGGCGAACGATACGGGGAAAGGTCGAAGGCGAAACTGCCGTAGTCCGGAAAAAACGGTCCGGCGACGTGGCCCTCCGTTTTCGTCAGCGGGATGGTTTCGCCCTTATCGTTTTCCAGATACACGGCAAACGACTCGTAGCCCGAATAGCGCATGATTGCGTCGTACGTCAGTTTGTAGTCAAAAAATTCCGTGCCGGAAAACCAGGGAGAGCGCAAGCGAATGGTGGAGCCGGGCGCGAGTTCGCCCTGCGCATTGTCGTCAAAAAACGCAAAACAGGTGCCGTTCATGGAGTTGCCTTCGTAAAATGCCGAAGAGCCGAGGGGCACAAAACCAAATGACCAGTTTGCCGGCCCGCTCACAATTTCCGTCGTCCATCCGGCAGGTTTTTGGCACATGTCAAAATCCTCGAGCAGCACATTGGTGCCGGTACCGGAGCCAACTACCTCAATGTTGTCAATGGCTGCGTAGTTGCCCTTGCTGCCGTTCGGGCTGGTGTAGCGAATAATCAAATGGGCCGTGGGCGATTGGGTGACGAAGGCCAGATCGTGCCGGATTTTGAAAATATCGCCCTTGTCGAGCGGCTCGTAGTTGGTCGTGTAGTTGTCGAAGCGGGCCAGCAGGGTTTCTGTGGAGCCGTCCGACACGAATATTTGCATGAAGTCACTTGCTCCGAAACGAAAATATACGTCCATGCTGCTCATAACCGTGGTATAGCCGGACACGTCGAACACAGGTGAAACAAACTCCAACATGTATCCTGGAGCAGTAGCGCCGCCGGCATCGTCGTCAATGAACAGCATGCAGGTGCCGTCAATGCTTTGTCCCTGCACGGCAGAATTTTGTGCAAAGCCGATGTTCCAGGCCGGAATGAAAGTGCTGCCGGTGATGCGTACCTGCCAGCCTGCCGGCAGGGCGCAGCCGTTGAAATCCTCCTGGAGCAAAACCGTTTGAGCGCTCAGACCGGCGGAGAAAAAAAGAAAAAAGGAGACGAGAAACCGAATACACATAGTGACTATGGTTGAACGGAGGGATTAGGTAGGATTTTTGTGCCTTAAATTTGGCAAATGTAAAGGTAATAGCCCGAGCGCCAACAGGATTCTGCAAACCTTCCCTAATTTTGGCTTTTGAAAAAAATCGGACAATTTTATCCGCAAGCCATAATCGAAAAATCATGCCTGCCGCCACATCAGCATTTTTTGAAAACCGCCAACAGCGCACCATGTTCATGCCTGCGTTGGCGGATTCGCTTGACCCGTATGAGCCGTCGCCGGACAAACCCTGGAACGCCCGCCGCGTGGCGCACTTGTACCGGCGACTCGGTTTCGGGGCTACGATTGACCAAATTCAGCAGGGACTGGCCATGCACCCCTCGGCCCTGGTGGATCAGTTGCTCAACGAAGCAGTAGCCCTGCCGCTACCCCCCGTACCTCAGCCGGAAGACTGGACCCAATGGACCAGCGCCCAGTATGCCAACAATTTCGGCAAAGTAGAGGAGCACCGCCGCTACCTGCGTCACCGCTGGTTTTCGGAAATGCTCGACGAAAGCGTGCGTGCCAAAATGACCCTGTTCTGGCACAACCACTTTGTCACCAAACTCTACATCGTCGGTTGCAATGCCTACACCTGGAGTTATTTTGTGCTCCTGCACCGGTATGCATTCGGGAATTTCCGCGAATTTGTCGTGGAAATGGGCAAAAACCCTGCCATGCTCGTGTTTCTGAACGGCAATGTGAACGAGACCGGAGAGCCTAACGAAAACTATGCCCGCGAACTCATGGAACTGTTCACCATGGGCGAAGGCAACGGCTACACCCAGGCCGATGTAGTGGAAATGGCCCGGGCGCTGACCGGCTGGCGGGCCTCATTCAACGACTGTACCCCGCACTACTTCGACCCGACGAAATACGACAACAACCCCAAGACCATCTTCGGCGTCACCGGCAATTTCGATTCCGATGCCGCACACAACCTGATTTTTCAGGAGCGCCCGGTGCAGGTTTCCGAGTTTGTCACCGGCAAACTGTACCGTCACTTTGTGTTTCAGCACACCGACCCGGCGATCATTCAGGGACTGGCCACCACCTTCCGTGACCAGAATTGGGAACTGCTGCCGGTGGTGAAACAACTAATCAAAAGCGAGCATTTCTTCGAAGAACGTTTCCTCAACGCCCGCATCAAAAGCCCGATGGAGGTGCTTATCCCCATCCTGAAAATGGCCGGCGCCAAATCGGCAGATCATGTGGAACCGGTCTGGTGGGACGACGTCACGTTCTGGATGGACAAACTCGGGCAAGTGCCCTTCGACCCGCCGAATGTAGCCGGCTGGTCCGGGCACCGCAAATGGGTCAATGAAAGTACGCTGACCAACCGCTGGAAATTCGCCGGCCTGCTGGCTACCCTCGTGTCCAAAAACGACTTCCTGCGCGACAACCTGCGTACCCTCGCCAAAACGCTGACAAACAACAGCAACGATCCGGCGGTCATCTCGGCGGCGCTTATTGACTTTTTCTGCGGGCAGGAACTCGACGCGATTCATTTCCAGGCCGCAGTCGAGTATTTCAAAAACGGCATCCCGGAAGGCTATTTCACCGACGGTTCCTGGAACCTGAACTGGGACGAGGCGCCATACCAGGTGATCGCACTGCTTCAATATTTAGCCAAACAACCGGAATATCAACTTGCTTAGCATCGCTCATCACACATCACTCATCACTAATTTATGAAACGTTTCGGTTCAGCCCTCGAACACGGTGAAGCCCACAGCCGGGAGCACCGCCTGTGGTCGCGTCGCGATTTCCTTTCCGCTTCGGGTCTGTTGGGTGCAGGCAGCATGCTGCTGGGCGGCCTGCCCGTGCGCGCGTTCCAACCCACACCGCTGCTGGCATCCTTGGCGGCAAACTGGGACGACAACGACCGGATTCTCGTGCTCATTCGCCTCGACGGCGGCAACGACGGACTGAATACCGTGATCAAGCGCGGCAGTTCGGAATACTACAACCTCCGGCCTACGCTCGGCATCCCCGACAACAAACTCTGGGCGCTCAGTGCCCAATACGGTATGCCGCAGGAAACCAACTCCCTGCAATCGCTTTGGGCGGAGGGCATGATGAAGGTGATTTTCAACGTGGGATACCCCGACCCGAATTACAGCCATTTTCGCTCGTCGGACATTATTACCTCGGCCAGCGACCGCAACGAAGTAGTGGAAACCGGCTGGGTCGGACGTTTTCTCGAACACGAGTACGCCGCATTCCTCGAAGCCCCGCCTTCCGTGCCGCCTGCCCTGCAAATCGGTGTGCAAACCAACCTGTTGTTCACTGCCGAGGAGGCCAATATGGCGCTGGCCGTCAGCAGCCCGCAGGAGTTTTACCAGATCGCCCAAACAGGTCAGTTGTACGAAACCGAATCGCTGAGCGCTTCCAACCGCGACCGTGAATTGGCCTACGTTCGACAAACTGCCAACGCCGCGTTTCGCTATGCCGAAACGATTCGGGAGGCGTTCAATACCGGCAAAAACGACGTGACCTTTCCCACGTCCAACTCCCTTTCGGCGCCCATGTCCATCATCTCAAGGGTCATCAAGGGCAACATGGGTACCCGCATTTTCCTGGTGGACATCGGCGACTTCGATACCCACGTCAATCAGATGAACAACCACCTGAGCCTGCTCCAGCAACTGTCTACTGCCGTGCGGGCATTTTACGACGATCTCGCATTCGGAAACAGCGGGCTGGAAAAAAAGGTGCTCACGATGACCTTTTCCGAATTTGGTCGCACCATCTACGAAAACGGTTCCCGCGGCACCGACCACGGCGCGGGTACGCATACGCTCCTGTTCGGCGGCGGCATCGGAAACGGATTCGTAGGCCAGTACCAGGACCTGAGCAATCCCGACCCCGTTGGCGACCCGGTGTTCAGCGTGGACTTCCGCGACGTGTATGCCAGCGTGTTGCAGAACTGGCTCGGAAACCCGCCCGAATTAGTGGATTTTGTGCTGGGCAAACCGCATCCGACCATTACCGGTCTGGTACCGGCGACTCCGCCCGCCCTCGGCGACAACGGCAAAGCCGCTCTGCTGGGCCACAACCCGCACCCGTCTTTGTCGGGGACGTTTGAAATCAAGTATTCCCTGACCCACGGCAGTGCCCTGCGGCTCCAGATTTTGGACAAGGCCGGGCACGTGTTGCGCACATTGGTCAGCGATTTTGTGCCCAAAGGCAGCCACACGTTCCTGTTCCGTCCGGCACAGTGGTATGTGCCGCCGGGGGTGTACCAATACCGGTTGATGGCCAACGGGCAGGTGTTCCAGCGGGAAATCAGAATCTGAGCGCATGAGGCACTGGTGGACGAAATGGACGGTCTGGGAGTATTTCCCCTGGTGGCTGGCCAATGTGCCTGTTTATGGCATTTACCTGTGGTTTGCCCTGCGGGCGCGTCATTTCTTCTTTTTTAGCAATGTCAATCCGGCCATTCCACTGGGCGGAGCGATGGGTGAATCCAAAAAAGCCATACTTGATTTGCTCCCGGCACATTTGAAACCCGCTACGGTATTCGTGCCGGCAGGTGCAGCGCTGTCGGACATCGAGAATTTGATGCGTTCGTCGGGCATCAAGTTTCCCGTGGTGGCCAAGCCGGATGTGGGCGAGCGCGGGTTTTTGGTGCAAAAATTTGACGATCCTGGCGCTTTGGGACGGCACCTCCGGCGCTATTCGGCCGATTTTCTGATTCAGGAGTTTTTGAGTCACCCGATGGAGGCCACGGTGCTCTTTCACCGGTTTCCGGCCGGCGGGTGTTTCGGCATTACCTCGGTTTGTACCAAGGAGTTTTTGCACGTTACGGGCGACGGCGCCTCTACCGTGCGGGAACTGATGCTTCGCACGCCTCGCTCGGCGTTTCAGATCGAACGCCTCGAGCGCGAACAGCCGGACTTGATGGCTCGGGTGCCCACTGCCGGGGAAGTATTGCTGCTGGAGCCGATCGGCAACCATGCCCGTGGAACCAAGTTTTTGAATGCTAACAATTTAATCGGCCCGGATATGATCGCCGCTTTCGAGCGGGTTTGTTCCGAAATCGAGGGTGTGCATTTTGGCCGCTTCGATATGAAATGCGCTTCAGTGGAAGCACTACGCCGGGGCGAGTTTCTGGCCATGGAACTGAACGGCGTGTTTGCCGACCCGGCGCACGTGTATGATCCCGAATATGGCGCTTTCCGTGCATACCGGCACTACGCCCGGCATTGGCGGATACTCTTCGAATTGCACCGTGAGCAGCGGCGCCGAGGCATACGCCCTGCCTCGTACCGGGAGGCATTTCGGATTATACAGGATTATTTCCGCTACAAAAAGCGCCTGCAGGACGGGCAGGTCCGGTAAAAAGGCTACCTTCGCGGCGTTTTTTACATTTTCTCACCTTTTCAGCGCAATTCCACATCCAATGGTCATAGCAGAAAAAAAAGTAGTGCTGGTGCACTATACCCTTACCGAAGGCAACGCCGAAGGCGAAATGATTGAATCTACCCAGGGCCGCGAGCCGCTCGGCTTCATTTACGGCGTGGGTATGATGATCCCTGATTTTGAAAAAAACCTGAGCGGACTCAAGGCCGGCGATTCGTTTGCGTTCGGCATCAAGGCATCCAATGCGTACGGCGATTACGACGAAAGTGCCATCGTGGAGGTGCCCAAGAGCATCTTCGAGACGGACGGTAAAATCCCGGACGGCCTGCTCGAAATCGGCAACATGATTCCGCTGACCGATCAGGACGGCAACCGCTTCCAGGGCTCCGTGGCCTGGATCGGGCTGGACAAAGTCAAACTCGATTTCAACCACCCGATGGCCGGCGTGGACCTGTTTTTCACCGGCCAGGTGGAAATGGTACGCGACGCCGAACCGGCAGAACTGGAGCACGGCCACGTGCATGGCGCCGGCGGGCACCATCATTGATT
>JAEUUV010000043.1 GCA_016787285.1 Saprospiraceae bacterium
CACCACCCCCCCCCCCCCCCGCCCCCCCCCCCCCCCCCCCCCCAACCCAACCATGAATCTTTCTTTTTCTTGTTCTTCGCCCCCCCCACCAAAACCCCCAAAAACTCAAAACTCAAACTGTTACTTCCGCTTGATCTGCGTGAATGCGTCGTACAGGTGGGCTTTGACCATCGTGTCGGAGTCGCGGTGGTTGAAGGTTTCAAATTTCAGTACCTGGCGGCGGCCAGTGCGTACGTCGTAGAGCATGGAGTAGTGCAACATCTCGTACTTTGGTTTCACCGCGAGGTAGGTGGCCAGCGGCAGCGTCGGCGCAAATAACAGCAGGCTTGCCGGGATGTACAGCCAGTCCGTACCTTTTTTCTCCCGCAGGGAAATGACTCCCGTCCACAAGAAATAATCGGTGCCGTACTTTTTGGCGATGGCGTTGATTCGGTCCTGCTGGCTGCCGGGCGTCAGCGACAGGTCGAAATGCCGCCCCTGCTCGGCAAACCACTCGTTCAGGAACCGGATGTCGTTGAACGTTTCGGTGTCGTTTTCTTTCAAAGCGCTCACGTCGAGCAGGGTCGTTTTCAAGCCGGAAATGGCGCTTACTTCCCGGATCAGCGCGCGGAAGTGCTCCTGGCCATCCTCGGTTTCGATGTGCTGCACCGCCTGGTCTTTGCGTTCGTCCAGTTTGAGGTAAAACGGATTCACGATGGCTACTTTGGGAATGCCAAGACTCAAACCGTCCTTGCGTTTGCGCTTCAACGCTTTCTTGCCTTTGGACGAGTTGACTTGTTCCTCCAGTTTGGTCCATTCGTCGCGGCGTTTTTCGGCAGCCTGCCAGTATTTTTGGAAGACATCGTCGTTCAACTGTCCGGCAAAGGCATGGCGCCAGTACGCGTCGCCGCCGATTGCTGCTTCTTTTGTTTTTTGCTGCCGTATGCGGTCATACTTGGACAATGCCGGTTTGGCGGATGTCGTATCGGGCACAGGAGCGGCGGCTTCGGCGGTGGCGGGCGCGTCGTTGCTGAACACGTCGAGTTTGTCGTGCGCCCGGGCCAGTTCAAAAAACAGGTCTTCGATTACGGCCTTTATTTCCGCGTCGTCGGGGTTTTGCCGGAGCAGATTCCAGGCATAGTGCAGGGCCAGCACGATGGCCTCCTTGGCGGGCAGTTTTTCCAGCAGGTGATGCACTTGTTGCGACTCGCCTTCCACTTCCTGGTAGTCGCCCTCAAATTGATAGTCGTCGTCGTTGCGAAACTTGGCGTGCAGGTACAGCGCCTTGGCAATGCACTTTTTCAGTTCCAGGTCGTTGGGGCGCTCCTGAAGCAACAAGGAGGCGGTGTACACCGTTTCGGGATGACGGTCGGCGTGGAGGTACAGCAGCGGTAATTCATTGCGGGCAAGTGAACGCACACGGTGAAAACGTTCGGCGGACACGAGGAAATCGGACTTGTCGGGGCCGTCGGTATGTTTGGCGAGCGTGGTCAACATAGCCTCGCGCCGCGATTTGAGGTTCGGGTGCGAGTGTTTGCTGTCGTCCTTGTCGTCGGCTTCGCCTTCGATTGGTTTCACCGATTCCAGCCAGTACGCATCCGGCAGGTGGTAGTGTTCGGACTCCAGAAGCGCACGGTCGAACGCCACGTCGTCGAAGGGCAGGTTGCTGTATTTGAGCACGTCGAACACCACCGGCAGGGAGGTCGTGCGGTATTTGGTGCCCAGCATTCGCTCCAGGCCGATGCGGTCGGCTTCGTTTTCCTGTTCCTTGGAAAACGCGCAGGCAGCGAGCAGTTTTTCGTCGGAAGCCGAGCGGCCAAGCACGCTGCGGCCTTTGGTTTTATCTAATTTGTCGGCTTTCAGGTAAAAATTCAGCGCGTGCTTTTTTTCCACGTGTGCCAGTTCATGCGCGAGGATGCAGGCCAGTTGGGCTTCATTTTCCAATTGCGCCAGCAAGCCGAGGGACACGAATACCTCGCCGCGATCGGTGGCGAACGCGTTCACGGCACTGCTGCGCAGGGCATACACGCGCAGCGGGTCTTTTAGCGCCAGGGGTTTGGTTTTTACCAGCGTTTGCGCCACCTCGCCGAGGTAGAACGACACCTCGTCGTTGAACAACACGCGCCCGCTCCGTAGCAGGTCGTCGAGGATAAAATTGCTTTCCAGTGCGAAGCGGTTGCGCGCTTTGGTGTCCTTCTTTTTGATTTTGGTTTTGCTTTTGGAATTTTCCTTGATGGCCCGGCTGTATTTCACTTTGGAGGCCGTAGTGAATTCTGCCGGTATTTTGCCGGTAGCCACAAGCGGTTGGTGGCTTTCCTGTGCGCCGAGCGAAAGTGCCGAGGCGAGCACGAGGGTTGCGATCAATTGAACGATATTTTTCATAACGAGAATTGGTGGAGAGGTTTGGTTAAAACAGGTACCCGGCGCCGATTTTGATCATCAGCAGGGAATGCCAGCGCATACGTTCGGCGGCGGAGTAGTCGAATGCCGCCTGGTTGCCGCCGTCGGAATCGTACGACTCTTCGAGGTTGAGGTTGAACGGTGGAATATTCACTTCGGCGGAAATGCTCAGCAGCAGGCGGTCGGCGATGATGATGTTTTGGCCGAACTCCAGGCCGACGGTCAGTTGGTTGTACTGCGGCTTGATGTCGGGCTCCTGAAAACCGGCAGATGCGTCGCCCTGGTAGTAGGACACCTGCCGCTCCTTGACGGTACCGCTGAGAAACGCCATGCGCAGACGCCAGGCGGTGAAAAAGCCCATGGGGGCAATGCTCCCGCGCAGGGGATTGTAGGTTTGCAGGGAAATACCGATTTCCGGCCCGCCGAGGTTGTAAAACAGGTAGTGGTCGTCGAAGCCCTCGGGGTACAGGTTCGACGGCGTGGATGCCGTAGCGGTCATGCCGGTGTTCATGTAACTCGCCTCCACGGTGAGGGCGCTGCGCCTCGACAAGGCGTAGCCGGCTTGCAGGCCGTAGCGGGTGTTGAATCCGAGCCGGTCGCCGGCGTCGCCGAAGGTGTTCACGCCCCGGTTGCCCGCGGTGGGGTTGGACAAGGCGAACATGGACGAAAATTCCGGCTTCACAAAGAAGCGCTTGCCGAGATAACCCGGCGCCTGGGCCGACAAGCCGCCGGCCATGCCGAGCAGCAGTACCCACAGAAAAGTTTGGTGTTTCATAAGAATTTTAGTGATGAGTGATGAATAATGCGCGCATCCGGGGTTTTAGCGACTTTTTTCCGCTGTGGTCATATCCTTGACCATTTCCTTCAGGCTCTTTTCCGTCATGCGGTCTTCGCCGGAGGAGCCGCCGATGTACGCCTTGAGGATCATGCCGCCGGTGCTGGGCAGGTACATCCCGCACACGTCGCCGGTAGCGTTGTCCACGATCTGCTGGGTATAAATGACGGAATTGGAGCGGCTGCTGGAGTTGACGGTGGGCACCACTACGAACCAGGCGTAAGCCGGGTCGCCGGAGGCCACGATGTCGGCCAGTTCGGCTGGGCTTACTGTGCGTACCGGGTGTGGGTAGATTTCCTTGATGCGGCCGAGCGTCAGGGCATCGTCTTTCCAGTCTTCGCGGATGAGCAGGTTTTTTTCCGCCAAGCGCCCGCTGTTTTCGGCCACTTCCTTTTCGTACGACTTGCGGGAGATTTTTTCTCCGGCTACACGCTTTTCGAAGTAGGCATTGGTCATGGCAATGGCATAGGTGACCGACAGCGCCGTGGGGTACAGTTCGGGCAGGGTCATGGTATACACGGGTGCGGCGAGGAATTTGACCTTGTCCACCGGCACGTCTTCGGCCTTGTCTACCGTGAAGGTTTGGAAAAGCGACGCGAAGTTGTGCTCCTTCACGTCTTTCTCGTCCATGTCGCTGTTGAGGATCGTGTAGCCTGCGGGTACATAGCCGGCGTTGAAGTTGGAGGCCCGTTTGGACATGAAGTAGATGACGCCGTACTTTTCGCGTTGTTTGTCCGACAGGCGTTTGAATGCCGCCCAGGTTTTGTACTCCACGTCCTTGTGCATGGTCCAGCGCTTTTCCACCACGTCTTTGACCATGGCGTTGAACGCCTCGTAGTGCTTTTCGATGTCGGCCAGTTCGGCGGTTTTACCTTTCTTTTTCAGTTTTTCGGCGGCCTTCTTGTTCAGTTCTTCCACGATGACGATCATCTTGCGCTCGCCGAGTTCCTTGATCTCCTTGGGTTTTCCCATGCCCATCTGGGCAATGGCGGTATGGGCGAGCAGCATTCCGGCGATGAGCACCGGCAGGTGCCGTGCGATTGGTGTTTTCATAAAAATTCCAGTTTTAAAAAGTGGTGAATCAAGTTGAATGGTTAACAGCCTGATATCCGCGGGGGCAGGTTGTTGTTACCGGGTGTGGAGGGAATTTTTTCCTGATTTTTCAGATAGGCATGTATCTGACGTCCTCCCTAAAACAGCAACCATCTAAATTAGAGGTTTCGACACATATGACGTGGGAACAACTGCTCGAACAAATTGAAACCTGGGAGAAAAAATAAATCTCCCGGAAAAACCTATGCCCTACCTTAGCGCCCCGTAACAAATCAAACTTGCGATGACGAAATACATCTTTGTTACGGGCGGCGTTACCTCCTCGCTCGGAAAAGGTATTCTGTGTGCTTCTCTGGCTAAACTCCTTCAGGCACGCGGTTTTTCAGTAACCATTCAAAAATTCGATCCCTACATCAACGTGGACCCCGGCACGCTCAACCCATACGAGCACGGGGAGTGCTACGTGACCGACGACGGCGCCGAAACCGACCTCGACCTCGGCCACTACGAGCGTTTTCTGAACACACCCACCTCCCGCGCCAACAACGTGACTACCGGTGCCGTGTACCAGACCGTCATCAACAAAGAACGCGCCGGCGACTACCTCGGCAAAACCGTCCAGATCATCCCGCATATTACCGACGAGATCAAACGCCGTATGCTCCTGCTCGGCCAAACCGGCCGGTACGACATCGTGATCACTGAACTGGGCGGCACAGTGGGCGACATCGAATCGCTGCCCTACGTGGAGTCCGTCCGGCAGGTGCGCTGGGAACTGGGCCGCGACAACTGCCTCGTCATCCACCTCACCCTCGTGCCCTACCTGCGCGCAGCCAAAGAACTGAAAACCAAACCCACCCAGCACTCCGTGAAGGAATTGCTCAGCCTCGGCGTGCAACCCGACGTGCTGGCCTGCCGCACCGAGCACCCGCTCGGTACCGACATCCGCCGCAAACTCGCCCTGTTCTGCAACGTGGAAATGTCGTCGGTGATCGAGGCTATTGACGCCGACAGCATCTACGACGTGCCGCTGCTGCTACTCAAGGAACGGTTGGACGCGGTAGTCATTTCCAAACTCCACCTCAGCGACCGCCGCGAACCCGATCTGAGCACCTGGAAAACATTTTTGGGCAAACTCAAAAATCCCCTGCACGAGGTCAGCATCGGCCTCATCGGCAAATACAACGAACTGCCGGATGCATACAAGTCCATCTACGAGTCGTTCGTACACGCCGGCGCGGTGAACGAATGCAAGGTACGTGTGGTGCCCATCCACGCCGAGGAACTGGAAGGCAACTACAAGGACGTGAGCAAGTTGCTGTCGCCGCTTAACGGTATCCTCGTGGCGCCGGGTTTCGGCGAGCGCGGCATCGAGGGCAAGTTGCTGGCCATCCGCTACGCCCGCGAGCACAACATTCCTTTCTTCGGCATCTGCCTTGGCATGCAAACGGCCTGTGTGGAGTTTGCCCGCAACGTGCTCGGCCTCAACGGCGCCGCCTCCACCGAGGTGGATCGCAAAACCCCGCACCCGGTGATTGACCTGATGAACGACCAGAAAAAAATCACCAAAAAAGGCGGCACCATGCGCCTCGGGGCATTCCCCTGCGTACTGGAAAAAAAATCAAAAGCGCACGCCGCCTACGGCGAAACCGAAATCACCGAGCGCCACCGCCACCGCTGGGAGTTCAACAACGCCTACCTGGAGCAATTCAAAAAGGCCGGCATGGAACCGTCGGGCATCAACCCGGACACCAACCTCGTGGAAATTATGGAATTGAAAGGACACAAGTGGTTTGTGGGCGTGCAGTTCCACCCCGAACTGAAAAGCACCGTTGAACGGCCGCACCCGCTGTTCGTGGAGTTTGTGCGGGCGTGTATGGGGTGAGGGTTGGATGGTTTCAGGGTAGAGGGTTTTCACGCCGGACCTCCGCGATGCATGTTTGAGCCCACTCCGTTTGTCATCTCGAAGAGATCCGTCCACTCTACGGAAGGCGAGCGGGGCAGGATAACCCGAGGGTGGACGGTTCTGTCGGAATGACAAACGCGGGGGGGCAAAATATGTGCAGCCAAGGCTCGGCGGCAGAGCAGGATTCGGCTACAATAAATTTCAGGTTTAAGGGTAACAACCATGTACGGCTGTGGATTTCCCGCCATACGTTCACACACTTAAAACTTGAAATGCCATGGCAAAAGAAATCAGTAAATCCACCGAAGAGAGACCGGAAGGCCCTAACAGTTACGCTTCTTACTTCTCCAACTTTTCCGAACTGGCCGTCCAGTTCAGCGCCGGTTACAGTCGCCAATTGGGAGAGGACAATCCCGACGAGGTTGAACAGCTCAATATCTTCACCGGGGTGTTGGTTGACGCAACCAGAAGCGTGGAGAAAGAAATGATGACGATTTTCGCCGAACTGGACAACGACTCCCGGAGCCTGCTCAACCGCCACCTCGACAATTCGGGCATTCTCAAAATGCAACGCTCGACAATCGGTATTTTGGCGAGCAACAAGAAGAAGTCCAAACTCGAGCTCATTCTCGAGATCGTAAAAAAAGTGAGCCTGCAACTGCTTGACCTTTTAGGAGATATATTCAATTTTCCAGACTGGTTAAATAAGCTCATCAAAATCATCACGAAACTTTTTCAAATCATCGATAATGTTGTCCAGATGATCCTCGAACTGCTCGGCATCAACGGCAAATTCATGCAAGAAGCCGAACGGAACCTCCTGACCACCTTTCCGATGTGGCATAATCTCAGCACGGTGTTGACCACCAAACCCACCTGACCGAACGTTTGTTTCAGGTTTAAATCAGAAAAGCCACGATGCCGACCTTCCTGTCTGCTCGTTACAAAACGATTGCTGAAGGCTGAAAACTGAAGAGGCCGTCTCATAAGTCGCACTTATGAGGCGGTCTTTTTCATTTCAGGCGGCCCACTTGTTGGTTTGGAACTTTCCGCAGCCTGATGCTTGAGGGTGGACGATAGTATCAAAGAGGCTCCAAAAATCGATTTTTGATG
>JAEUUV010000026.1 GCA_016787285.1 Saprospiraceae bacterium
TGGTGTTCAACGCCTTTTATGGGAATCCATCTGCCGCTGCCAAAACATTGCAACTTACCCTGAGCCAGCGCGGCTATGCGCTGGCGCCGGACGGCATCATGGGCAGTAAAACGCTCGCGGCCGTCAACGTCGAAACCGCCAAAGACAAAACCGGGCTGTATAATGCTTACCGGGCAGCCTGGCTATCCTACCTGCAATCCCTCGGCAACGCTACCTACACCGCCGGTTGGACAAATCGGATGGATACCTTTTTCCCGCCGTTGCCAGCCAGCGGAACACCCGACATGCCACCTGCCGAACCCAACTACCAGGTCGAACTCTGGCAACGCCGGTTTTCCGGCATGTTCAAAAGCGCCGACGATGCGATCTGGGTGTGGACGGCCTTGGCCTTGCTTTTTGGCCTGATCGCCATCCTCTACTACCATTTAAAAACCATTGACCTATGACCACAAAAACCAAATACGCGCTCCTGGCCACAACACTTTTTCTGGGCCTCTCCGGTCTGACCTGGTGGCTCTACCGCCGTTTTTTTCGTGACGGCATCGGCCCCACCGGGCAGTGGGATGATGAAGGCGGTACCACCGAACAACCGCATACCGTGGCCGGATCGGAACTCAACTATGAGCAATCGCCCATCATTATGAGCCACTTTGACATCGGTGAGTTCGATTCGCCGGACCAGCCCGGCAGTGGCGTTTATATGAAAATCAAGTTCCTCAAAATGCTCGATGCGGCACGGGAGCAGGCGGGTATTCCCTTCAAGGTCAATTCCGGCTACCGGACTCCCGAGCACAATGCCGCCGTAGGCGGTGTGCCGGATTCCGCGCACACACGGGGCTGGGCGGCGGATATCGCGGCGCGGACACTGGATCAGAAGATTCGAATTGTGCGTGCGGCCAGGACGGTTGGGTTTAATCGGTTTGGGATTTATGAGACGTTTGTTCATTTGGATTATGATCCGGGGAAGCGGGGGAATGTGGCTTGGAATGGGAAGGGGTATGCGGTGGCGAGGAGTGGGGATTTTTCGGGGTGGGCGTTTGATCCGTTTACGGTGTGAGGATACTACGGAATTTTCTAAAACCCTGGTTTTTCTACTACGCAGTAATGAGGTTGCAACATCCGGTCTAGGTTTTTTACGACTTTTGCAAAGCAAATGAATATTAAAAAAAACATGTGACGATTTGGTGTCAAAATTGTAATCTTGCCTACGGTAGCAGCTTAGGAACAGGACAAAGTCGTTCTGCCCTGAAGAAGTAAGGCTATTTCGAATTATCTAGAATTGCAATAAAATATATCTAAAATGCCTAATTGGAATGAAGTTGAACACCATCGTATAAGGATCGAGTATGACGGTATAAGTACATATACGGCGTTTTACGATGGTACCGAAGCTGGAGAATTATCTCTATTTGAAGATTACGAAGGACGTCTATGGTTGAACAATGTTTCATCCAATAATCAAAGGATCGGTATTGGCTTATCCTTACTTAAAGAGGCTGTTGAGCACCATGGTGTTATCTATGCAGCAACTGATGGTTTTCAGAAATTCCAAGAAGTTAATGACGATGACACTCGCCATTTGAGTATTGAAGGGGCGGCTTTAGTAAATAGTGCTGTTCGGAATGGAATTTTGTTACGAGAATGGTGTTTCAATCCAGCATCTGAAAATGATTATAATACAGACAGCGATTTTTAGTATGAGTGGTAACATTTTTAGGTCGGTTTACACGGTTAAAAGCATTTCGGGGATAAACTCGCTTGGAGGTATCCCCGAAATCAAAATGTAACCGCCAAGTGGAGAGGGAAAATCTACATAGTAATTCGCAGACTGGTCTTGCCCTCCGTTACCTCATGCTCACTCTTCCCCAACAACCGCAGCAATCCCACCACCAAATACACCGGCGTCTGCAACAAAAACCAGGATTTCCGGGCACTCTTCCCCGAATCGAATCCGGCATACTCCGCTGCCTGTTCCCAGGAAAGTCCGTCCGGCAAGCGGTAGCGTTCGGTAGTACCTTCCTTGAAAACCGATACCCGTAAAGCATCCATCAGCGCGTCTGCCTGGGCCATCGTACTGGCCTTCACTTCAATTTTGAACCGGAACGGTTTGGTGAGTGTAATGGCTGGCGTCTTGCAGAGCACCATCAGTTTTATGGTGTCCTCAAAACTCATCCGGTCTTTTACCAGCAGGCGGGCGATGCTGGATTTGTTGGCGTAATTCAAAGGGCCAGCTGCGTCTTCATAGGAGACGCCGGCGCGGGACATTTCGGCGCGGAGATGGGTTTGGAGGGCGTGGATAAGAGGAGAAAGGTCTTGCATGCTTTGTCTTCAGAAAGTTCAAGAAAAGAATATGGGAAAGGTAATCGTCAGCGTGTGCTTAGCTGCAAAAGTATCTTATATTTAGAGACGAATGTGCAACAGTAAATAGAAAATTCAACTCCTTTAGCTTGGTATGAGATTATGACTTATAGTTTTTACAAATCCTCACTCCTCTTTTGCCATTGCTCCTCCAAATAGGCGCCAACACGTTGAATCAACATTTTCATTCGAAGGTCTAATATAGGCTGTTTCGATAACAGTTCCCAAAAGGCTTTCGGTCGGTCGTACCTGTTGTAACCTTCTCCGAAGAAACCTGACGAATACCTGTGGTAAGTAGCCCAATGATAAAGGATTCTTTCCATATCTTCATCACTTTGCGACGGGAGAATGCGCTGCCATGCCTGCAACATCATGTCCAAAAAATTTTCACCGCGTGGAACATACACACAGTATCGCTCTATGTCTTCCAAATTATTTTCTGCAAGGGCATTTTGTAGGTGTCTTATTATCCAAGGCTCCTTTGTGACAGGATCGTTTACATCTAAATAAGGGTTTCGCCAATCGGGGAAGCATATAAGTGCTGCCTGTTCCCATTTTCCAATTTTATTTATGAATTGGCGGTGATTTTCTGGCGTTTTAAATATCCCGCGCAATTCTTCTGACGAAAACACATCCGCTAACAAAACCTCACCGACACGAAAATCCGACTTTCGGAGCGAATTTTCAATAGTAAAATGAGTAGCCCGATAATCAAAAAAGTCGATAAGATGATCAGCTTCCCGGATGCAATATTGCAGGACATCCTTTTCATGCGCATCTAATTTGCTCATTTTTTTTACCAAGTCGAAAGTTACACTACGGAGACATTCATCACATTCTGCAGGAATCTGATCGAGATTGCTAAAAAGGTATTTATAGGCATGTCCGGCATAGTTGAAATCCCTGCCAAAGAACCCTTCCTGTGTGATTTTACCAGAATTTAAGATACGCAGCAAACAATCGGCGACCTTGGCAACTTCGTTATCTCCTTTGAAAATGAAACAAAGCCGAGAAGCTATATCATACAACATAAATTCTTGCCCTTCGTCAATCATTTTCATCAACCATTTCTCTTTTTGAACTGGCTGATGTTTCTGAATGAGGAAAACCAATTGACTCATCTCAGCATGTGTTAAATTAGGGATTTTAGCCAACAGCGGTACTGCTATTTCCTCTTGAGAGTATTGTCCTACCCTTATAAGTTGTATTTCAATCTCTGAACGAGTCCATTCCGGTAACAGTGTAGATAAACCAGGGTATGACAACAATTTTTTGAAAGGCTCTGGAACAACGATAGCCCAGCATTGCACTATTCTAGTTAACTGATGTATTGAATCGCCTCTGCCTTCAGTCTTTTCCCATACGTTGGTTTTTTCAATGCTGTCACGAATAAAATGGGCAATTTGTTCCGGTGTAGAATATTTTTGGGATAGTTTTTGTACCAAACCTTTGTGCTGTTCGACGGCTCCAAGTGCGCGTTTTTCTTTCAAATCGCTGTGCCTCCAGTACCACTCCCATCGTTTTTCCTTAGGTGCTTTTGCTGCCATTAGCGCAAAGTCATCAGTCATACACCAATTGTCCATAACACAGCGGTAAAACAGATACTCTGGAGTCCGTTCAAACCGGAGTAGCCAAGGTTCCATTTTGTTGGATACGCCCCAAAGCCACCATTTTAGCAAAGTAGTTTCAGCGGTTTTTTGTACCAGAAAGTCCTGACTTCTACATAGCGCTTCACCTATTACAGGAATGCAGCGCTCAATTTCTTGTTGAATTTGGGGAAATGTCTGCAACTTGAATAAATCCTCATGGCTATGAAAACGCTTGCCTTGTCCAATATCATCCAAAATACGTAAACAATCTAACAGGAGCTCTTCCTTTTGCATCGCTTCTACAATCAAGTCTATGGCTTCTGCTCGAAGTTGAAAGAGGTGCGTATTATTGGGCAGCGCATTGGTTCCAAAGATAATCGAATTGTACTCACTGCGGATGTGTTCAAAAAATCCGCCCAACATGGTTTGCAGGGCTTCAACTGCCAAGATACGAATGACAGGGTTATTTGTTTGAAGGAGCCATGAACGAGCATATTGTATTCCGATTTTGTAAGATTCAAAGTCATTGTACTCATCAAATGGTTTGAAGGCATTCGCCAGTAAGTTGGCAGGCTGGTAATTACTGACATTCGTTTTCCATCCTGACAACCAGAGTTCCTGTAATATGGTCAAGTAGTCAGTACGTTTGCGTGGCAAGTGGGCTAAAACCTCCAAAAAACGCCCGTATTCTTCACCTGTTGGATTATTTGAAAATGAGACTGTTAATACATTCTCATCTAAAACAGTTCTATTACTCGCTTGAGTCTGGTTAGTAAATGCATATAGAATGAATGAGCATGCAGCATCGGTAACATTCGCGGCTATTTCTTGGCCATAGTACTGTTCCATGAGCAATGCTTCAGTAGCGGCTGTTATATGATGTCGCTGAAGGGTTTCCGGGTTCTCTCTAATTTGCTGCTCCCATTTTTTGAGTTGATGATTTAAAAATGTACAGAGTGCCTTTCGGGAATGATTGGAAACATACCTCGCTACTGCCACTATTTTGTTTACAACATACTTGGCTTGCTGTTTGACATGTGGCAACAGGAGTGCTGCAATTGTTGTTTCTGGTTGATGCTCCAATTTACCTGCCACATAAAAGTCACCTTTTACTTCGGGAATGATAAACCAACCACCAAAGCGATGACGAATCATTCCAGCGGTTTTCAAGCGCTCGAGAATATTTAGGAGACTTGTTTGATCAATTCCCAAATTTTGAGCGAATTCACCTAAAAGGTGGTCATGTACCATATTGAAAACCAAGTGAAAAATAAACGGCTGGACTTTGTCAGCACCTAACTCTGGTTGTACATTCTGTTCAAACACCCGCCTGATTTTTACAGCAAAATTTTGACTGATCGCTTCGATCTTTATTTTGGGACTGTTATTCATGGACTCTCCAAAGTACTTAAGCAAGTAAGGATTGGCAAACTGTCTCGCAATGTCCTCTTCATGCTTAACTTTGGGAGCCTTGGACGATAGCCGAAGGAGCATTATCAAATGTTCATGCTTCCACAGAGGAAGATCAATTGACTGTACTTTAGCGGGAAGGTCCTTGATTTGTTGAATTACCCCCATGATTTTTTTTGACCAGGATGAATGAGCAGTGAGGATCAATCGCAGGTTGGGATTGCCGTCAATGAGTTGGAGCACAGATAGCAGAAAATCATCTTTTTCCCAGTCTATATCGTCTCTGAATAATAAACTCGGTGCATCATCTGGCAAGGCTTGTGAAGATAAGCCTAACGCAGGTGGTTCGATACCGAAAGTATGCCAGCCTTTGTCGTTTGCTACTAAAATAAGGTTTCGCAACAAATGAGTTTTGCCAGTTTCTCCAGAGCCTGTTATGAGCAGGATACGTTTTCGGGGGTTTTGGAAAAACTCGTCAATTGCGGCTTGATGTCTGTCAAAGGTAGGAATAGTTTGTTCCAGAAGGTCGGAGGATACTTTGGTTATAAAAGGATTAGATACTGATATAGTAAATAGTATATTTACAAAATAATTGTTCGTTATATTGTCCCCAATATTGGAATTTACAGCCGTGATATGGCTATTAACCAAAACGTTCTTGGTGTTTTTTTTAGTCATACTATAATTACTCGTTTGAACGACTAAAATTTGGCGGCCAGAAATTCGGCCAGTTTTTCATAAAAGTTGCGATGTAGTGATGAATATCATCAATATACACAACTCCTCTCACCTAAACGACTTCATCTCCGAGGCGGAAGTCGCTGCCTGTTTTAATATTACTACCTTTCACTATATTTTTTTGATCGTAGTCAACATCAGCGAAATTGCCCCGGTCACCGATATGGACATTGCCTTGAATGTCCATATCAGTGTTTTTCATCACATTTTTAATCTTCTGCTTTTGAGTAGCATACTCGGCGATCCAGGCTTCAAGTTCCTGCTTAAAGGTCTCGTTTTTCAATAATTTAGACAGTTCTTTTTCCACTAAAGCTGTTGTTACTGCTTCATTTCCCGGTGAATCTAGTACAGTTTTAACCACCGGGTCACCATCAATGAGAAACCAGGAACGAATCCATTTCATGGAAGTGGTGACAAAATCCTCAGGAAATTTTTTGACTTCCTCGTTTGCGAGAATGAGGTCGAGAACGTACTTCTTGGCTAAATCGAACATAAGTATCCAAATTTGGAACAAATATACAAGAGAAAAATCAGGTATGTTTTTTATAATCATTTGAATATCATGCTTCTTCCATCCCCTCCACCGCCTTATAAAACTTCTTCAACACCTCCTTAATATCCTTCTGCGCATAAATCTCCGCAATCCGGTCGCTTTTCACGCCGATGATGGCTTTCACGTCGTCCAGGCCCATGCCGGTACTGTTCAGGATAAAATCGCCGGTGAAGTGGCGCCCGAAGTGAGTGGTGATTTCACGGCCGATCAGTTCTAGGCTCAGTTTCTTGAGCCGTTTGACGTAGACTGGATACTGTAATTTTTCAAACAGCAGTCCGTCGGGTTGCCATTGCAGCAACACTTCATCCGAAGCCGAAATGGGGACGATGCCTTTGGTGCCGGTCTTCTGAGCGTTGACAGTCAGGTATTGGAATTTGGTGCCGCCATCTTCAAAAGTGAAGTAGTGCTGTGTTTTCTGGATTTGAGTCGTATCGGAGAACCGCAGGCCCCGGCACATGATGAGAAAGCGGCGGATGGTCTCGTATTCGCTGCTTTCGGGTGCGTAGTCGGCGAGCGCCTTTCGGAACGTCAGGTACTCCCCCATCGTCATACTTTTCTTCTCCGAAATTTTCACGATCCGGATGCTGACGTCCTCAAAGGGTTTGTGCACATCTGCCAGTTTGTACTGCTTCAGCACCCGGCTGTAAATGATCTTCAGGTATTTGACGTATTGGTTCGCCATATTCTCCTTGCCGCCCTGGACGATATTCCGCTTGAAGGCCACGACCTGATCCCGGGTCAACTCCTGCATCCGCAGGTCGCCGTTGATTTCTTTGAACTTGTTGATCGCCGCCTTGTAAACTTTCAACGTGGATGCGCTGATTTGTTTCCCGGCGTATTCTTCGTCCAGCAATTTAACCGCCGCATCGAAAAAAAGAAAAGCCGCTTTTTTCTCTGCCCCCATTTTGAGTTTAAATGCGTCAAATGTCGGAGGGAGCTCATTCGCAATCAGGTCTGCAATAATTGAATAGGCTTTGTTGAGCGTTTTGGCCAAATCTCCGTTGACTACCGCAGCCGTTTCACCGCCGAGGGTGGCACGCGGTCTAACAGTTTGTGTCGTTTGGTCCCAGTCCTTGGGAAGCAACTTCCAGGACAAGGCAATGTAGTTGGTCTTGTACGACCAGGAGTACCGAAGGAACAACCGTTGAAACCCGTACCGATCCTGGTATCCGCGTTGGACGATCGAGATGACTGGTGGCTTCATTGGTACTAAAATTGGTACAGACAAAGGTGAACAAGTAGGAAGCGCTACGCGCAGCGGTGGGCAAAATACGGCAACATATCGCAGAAATAGAACAGTAGGAAGTACTACGACAGGCTAAAGGGCCTTTCCTCGTTAACGAGACGTTAAAGTCCCACACGCCAAAAGCAAACCCGGCGCCGCTTCGTTTTGGATTGGCTTTGTGCAAAGGCTAAAAACATCAAATCGTTAAACTGAAGCTGCTATGAACAAATTCTGGTCAACCCTGCTCGCCGGTGCCATGGGAGGACTCGTCACCTTCGGCGCCATCAAGTTTTCAGATAAACCCCAAACTCAACAACCGGTACAAGCCCTGTCCGAGGCTGCCGCCAAACAAGTGAACTACGAATACGGCGGTGCGCCGGTTCCTTTCGATTTTACCAAAGCGGCCGAAACAGCCATGGAAACCGTGGTGCACATCAAGGCCGCCGAAAGCCGGCAGTCCGCCATCCAGCGGCAACGGCAAACCAATCCGTTCCGCTTCTTTTTCGGCGATGATTACTTCAATTTCGATGACTACGCCCGCCCGCGTGCCGGCACCGGTTCCGGGGTAATTTACTCCAACGACGGCTACATCCTGACCAATAACCACGTCATCGAATACGCCGACGAATACACCGTAACCCTGCACGACAACCGGGAGTTCAAAGCCCGCCTCATCGGCGCAGATCCCAGTACGGACATGGCGGTGCTCAAGATTGACGCCAACAACCTGCCTGCTATCGAACTCGGAAACTCGGACGCCGTCAAAGTCGGCGAATGGGTGTTGGCGGTAGGCAACCCCTTCGACCTGACCTCCACCGTCACGGCGGGTATCATCAGCGCTAAAAGCCGCGACATCAATATTATCCGTCAAGGCGCCCCGATCGAATCGTTTATCCAAACGGACGCCGCGGTAAATCCCGGCAACTCCGGTGGCGCATTGGTGGACGTCAACGGTCGCCTGATCGGGATCAACTCGGCAATCGCTACACCCACGGGCACGTTTGCCGGATACTCCTTTGCTATTCCGGTTAACCTCGCCAAACGCATCGCCGACGACCTCATCAAGTACGGCAAATACAAACGCGCTTACCTTGGTGTGGATATTGCTACCATGGACAATAACCTGGCCAACGAACTAAATATACCGTTCAAACAGGGTGTTTGGATCAAAGCCCTCGATCCGCAAGGTTCCGCTGCCCGCTCGGGTGTACAGCCCGATGACATCATTGTGAAAGTGAATGGCAAAAACGTTACGGCGGTGCCGGAACTTCAGGAAATCATCGGGCGTTCAAAAGCCGGTGAAACCGTGATGCTCACGCTCGTTCGTAGCGGAAAAGAGAAAAATGTGGAGGTCAAATTGAAAAGCAGAGGAGAAGAGTGATAACTACCCGGCCACGTCGGGTTCAAGATAAAGTTGGTTTTTCGTTTTGTTTTGATGTGTCTGCTCCGCGCAATGCGGAGCAGACTTTTTTCTTTAACCGGAGCAACTATTTACCGTCCTTTGTCGCCCACAAAATCTACCAACTAAATTATTGACTATGAAACGTACCTGGCTACTCATCGCCCTCTTCCTGCTGTTGGGCATCGGCGTTTTTTACACCATCCAGTATAAAAACAAACAAGCCGGCGGCAGTCGCGTGTCGTGGGATATGGATTTTGCCGTGCGCGATACGGCCTCCATCACCCGCATTTTTTTGGCCGACCGCTCCGGCAGCACTGCTACGCTCACCCGAAATGGCAACCACTGGCTGTACAACAACACACACAGGGCCAGACCATCTGCCGTACAAACCCTGCTTGAAACCCTGCACAACGTGAACGTCCGCTACCTCCCTACCAAAGCCGCAGAGCCGGCTATGGTCAAAAGCCTGGCTGCCGAGGGTGTCAAGGTGGAAATTTACGGCAAGGACAATGCCCTGATCAAGAGTTACTATGTCGGCGGTGTCACCAGCGACGAAACAGGCACCTACATGATTATGGAAGGCGCCGAGCAACCCTATGTGGTGCATATTCCGGCGTTTATCGGACAACTCCGCGTACGGTACATGCTGGGCGACGACAACTGGCTCGACCGCACGGTCTTTTCCGAAAAAGCCGAGGATATCCGGTTCGTTTCGGTGGAGTACCCGCAACAAAAAAGCGCTTCGTTCAAGATCGAAAAAACAGGCGATGCCGCCTACGAAGTGCGCCCGTTTTACAGCACCACGCCGGTGAGCAAATCGCCGCAACGCAAAGGCGTGGCGGAGGCCTACCTGCTCCAGTTTGAACGCCTCATCGCCGAAGCGTACGAAACCAATAACCCGGCCAGAGACTCGGTAGTGTCGTTGGTGCCGTTTGCGGTAGTCACACTCACCAAAACCGACAGCACGACCAAACGCGTGCGGTTTTGGCCTGTTTCCATTGAAGAAAACATGCACGACGGCTCTGCCTTTATCATCCGGTATTTCACGGATATGAACGACGGCGAAGCGTTTTTGCTGACCCAGCACCATGTATTCGGCAAGATCTTCCGCGACTATCCTTCGTTCTTCAGCAAGGGCGACACCGGTATGCGAAACTGACGGGCTAACCACAAAACTGTTTTTTACCATGAGCATCCAGCAGGCACAACAAACTGTGGACGAATGGATTCGCACCGTGGGCGTGCGCTATTTCTCCGAACTCACCAATACGGCCATTCTCATGGAGGAGGTCGGGGAAGTAGCCCGGTTGATGGCCCGCCTCTACGGCGAACAGTCGTTCAAAACGCCGGAAGCGGCAGCCACAGCCCGCCAGGACCTGGCCGATGAAATGGCCGACGTGCTGTTCGTACTGGTCTGCTTGGCCAACCAGACCGGTATTGACCTGACCGAGGCGCTTCAAAAAAATCTGGCAAAAAAAACACAACGCGACGCCGAACGCCACGCGCAGAACCCGAAACTTGCAGAGGCCCCGACGCCATCCCGAATTCCCTGACCAAATATGCCCGGATTTATTGAACCGTTTACGGAGTACCTGCAGCGAAAGGCGCTCTTCCAGCCCACACGGCTGGCGGTGGATTATGTGTTTTCGTTCGATCATCCGTTTGAAGAACTGTTTTGGGATACGCCTGACGGCGCGCGGCTCAACCTGCTGCGGTTTCCGGCGGCGCGAAAACCCGCCCGGGGCGTGGTGCTGTATTTTCACGGCAACCGCGACAACCTCCAGCGCTGGGGCAACATGCACCGGGATTTCACGGCGCGCGGCTACGATTTTGTAGCGCCCGACTACCGGGGCTACGGCAAAAGCACCGGCGAACCGGGCGAACGCACGTACTACGAAGACGCCCGGCTCGTGTACGACCGGCTGCTGGCCGGCTACTCCGCCGGCAGTATCGTGCTGTACGGGCGCTCGCTCGGCACGGCTATGGCCTGTTTCCTGGCGGCTCATGTCCGTGCCCGAAAATTGGTGCTTGAGACGCCTTTCGACAACATCCGGGGCCTCGTAGCCGCCCACTTGCGCCGATCCAGTGTACCGTTCCGACCGGCATTCTTTTTCCCCAACGACCGCCACCTGCGTCAGGCCGAGATGCCTGCCATGTTGTTCCACGGTACCGCCGACCGAGTGGTGCCTTATGATAGCGCCGCCCGGCTGATGACCTGCCTGAAACCCGGTGACGAGTTTGTGACCATTCCCGGCGGCGCCCACAACAACTTGCCGGACTTTGAGTTGTACCAACAGAAATTGACGGAGTGGTTGGAGTAACCTGCAAGCCAAAATCTGTCGAAAGCCCAAAACAGTTTTCCCGTACTTTTGCACCCGCTTTTACAAAAACAAGTCGCATTTCACATGAATAAATTTGTTGCAACGGCCCTTTTCGCCATCAGCATCCCGGTCTTCGCTCTTGCTCAGGGCATCAATTTTTTCCACGGAACCTGGCCCGAGGCTATGGCGCAGGCCAAAACCGAACAAAAACTCATATTCGTAGACGCCTACGCCTCCTGGTGCGGTCCATGCAAACGTATGGCAGCCAATGTGTTTCCCGATCCGCAGGTGGGCGACTACTTCAACGCCAATTTTGTCAACCTGAAAATTGACATGGAAAAACCGGAAAACAGCGAATTCGCCGGCAAGTACCCCGTCAGTGCTTACCCGACGCTGCTCATTCTCGATGCCGAAGGAAAAATTGTGCACAAACACGTCGGCGGACTTGCGGCAGACGGCCTCATTGCCTTTGGCCAGAAAGCAGCCGGCAAAACCGATACGTCCAAAGATTTTGAAAAAGAATACAACGCCGGCAACCGCGACCCGCAACTGGTACTGGACTATGTGCGCGCACTGAACCGGGCCAACAAACCTTCGCTGAAAATCACCAACGAATACCTGAATGCCCAAAAAGACCTCCATACGCCGATCAACCACAAGATTATTCTCGAAGGCGCCGTCGAGGCGGATAGCCGGGTGTTTGATCTTCTGCTTACGCACCGCGACAAAATAGCCGCGCAGGAAGGCAAGGATGCCGTGGACACCCGTATCAACCTGGCTTGCCAGAATACACTGAAAAAAGCCATCGAATTCCGCGACGAACGCCTCTTGCTGGAAGCAAAAAACAAACTAAAAGCCGGACTGCCCGCTCGCGCTGATGACTTCATCGCCGAGGCCGACATGAAGTACTATGCCGCCACCAAAGACGTGAAAAACTACCTGAAGTCGGCCCAGGCTTTCCAGAAAAAAAGCGTCAGGAACAACGCGGCCAAACTGCACGATCTGGTTATCGGCCTGATGCGGGCATTCCCCACGGATAAATCGGCGCTCGAACAAGCCGAAAAATGGGCCAAAAATGCTGCCGACAACGGCGGACTCGGGGAGTATTACCTCACCCTCGCCGAGGTGTATAAACGACTTGGCGACAAACCCAAAGCCCGCGCCGCCGCTGAAAAGGCCCGAAACGCCGGCGGAGAAAAAGAATCCGGCAGCATGGCCTCCAAGGTGGACTATTTCCTGCAAACGCTGGAGAATTGAGTCTGCGATGACTAAACCCTCTACCGTCCAACCAGAAACCTGAAGAAATGTCCAAACTCGGAAAAGCATTGGTCGCCATGTCCGGCGGTATAGACAGCACCATGACCGCCGTCCTTCTCCACGAAGAGGGCTGGGAGGTTGTGGGCATCACCATGAAAACCTGGGACTATGCCACTTCGGGCGGTTCGAAAAAAGAAACGGGTTGCTGCTCGCTTGACAGCATCAACGATGCCCGGCAGGTGGCCGTCAAACTCGGTTTTCACCATTTCATCGTGGACATCCGCGAGGAGTTCGGCGATTATGTGATTGACAATTTCGTGGACGAGTACATGGCCGGTCGCACCCCCAATCCCTGCGTGCTGTGCAACACGCACATCAAGTGGAACAGCCTGCTGCGCCGGGCGGACATGCTCGACTGCGAGTTCATCGCTACCGGTCACTATGGCATTATCAACGAACTCGAAGGCCGCAAATACATCACCCGTGCCCGCGACCGGCAGAAAGACCAGTCCTATGTACTCTGGGGCCTGAGCCAGGAATGCCTGCACCGCACCCGGATGCCGCTCGGTATTTTCACCAAACCCGAAGTGCGCCAAATGGCTGCCGAGCGCGGCTGGGATGAACTCAGCAAAAAAGCAGAGAGCTACGAAATCTGCTTCGTGCCCGACAACGACTACCGCGGCTTCCTGCGCCGGCAGGTGGAAGGGCTGGATGAACAGGTAGCCGGCGGCCACTTTGTGGATACTCAGGGCCGCGTGCTCGGCCAACACGAAGGCTACCCGTTTTACACCATCGGCCAGCGCAAAGGACTGGGTATCGCTCTGGGCGAACCCATGTTCGTCACGGAAATACGCCCCGACACCAACACCGTCGTATTGGGCCGCGAAGACGACCTGATCCGGAACAGCATGCTCGTCGGCAAAGTCAATCTGATGAAATACGCTGCATTGCCGGAATCCGGACTGGAGGCCGTGACCAAGGTGCGCTACCGCGACGCGGGCACCCTCAGCACCATCCTGCCGGTCGGCAACGACGTGGAGGTGCAATTTCATGCCAATGTGAAAGGCATCGCACCCGGCCAGAGCGCTGTGTTTTACGAAGGCGACGACGTCGTGGGCGGCGGCATCATTCAGGGAAGTTTCTTCGGGTGAATCGCGTTTGCCCCCAATCTTGAACATGGCAAAAATCCTGCTCATCGAAACCGCCACCGAAGTATGCTCTGCGGCAATTGCCGTGGACGGCACGACGGTATCCCTGGCGGAAGACCCGGGCCAACCCAATCACGCTGCTACACTGACCCTGTTAATTCAAGAATGCAGCCGACAGGCCGGCCTGACCTTGGCCGATCTGGATGCCGTGGCCGTCAGCCGTGGGCCGGGTTCCTACACGTCGCTGCGAGTAGGAGCGGCAGTGGCCAAAGGAATCTGCTACGCTTTGGACAAACCGCTCATCGCTGTTGACACACTGCTGGCACTGGCCACAGAGAGCATGCGCCTCTTTACCGGTAAAGAGGCTGCCAACGCCGTTTTTATGCCCATGCTTGATGCCCGGCGCAAGGAGGTTTGGACCGCTGTGTTCGATCATAACCTGCGGGAATTGCTCCCTGCGCAACCTCTTGTTTTGGAACACGAATTGTTTAAAAATCTCATGCTCCCTCTTCCGAACTTTTCGTCCGGGCAGGTGCTCGTCATTTCCGGGAACGGTTCCGATAAAATGATGAACGCGCACATTTTTGAGAATGCGGTTTTTTCTCCAGTCCGTTCCTGTTCGGCCGCACAGATGGCGAGCCTTGCTGAGCAAATTTTTCAAAATGCTGATTTTCAAGACACAGCGTACTTTGAGCCATGTTACATGAAACCGCCGAACATCACTATTTCGAAGCGACAACCTTTTTGAGAAAAAATATGAAAAAAAGTCAAATTGATAAAAAAACTACTCTACTTTTGTTCTGATAATCAAATGCTTTACATCTGTTTTTTTAAATCTATACCGATTTTAACCTTTTTGAAGTGGCATAGTTTTGGAAAGAAAAAGACGTGTAGGAACATACTTTTGGGGAATACTTAAAACAAATAATATGAGAAAAACAAAAGCCGATACCACCGTCCAGAAAAAAGGGGTTCAGGACGTACCGCTTGACTACGGCGAACTGCGAAAAGCAGCGCTCGTGCTTCGGGCGGTGAACCACAAACTACGCCAGCGCATGATTGACCTGCTGGAAGAAAACAAGCAGTTGACGGTAACCGACATCTACATCAAACTACGGCTTGAACAAAGCGTAGCCAGCCAGCATCTGGCTATTCTGCGCAAAGCCGGAGTCGTGCGAACCGACCGTCAGGGCAAGTACATTTATTATTCACTCGACCACGAACGGCTCTCTCAAATTTCCCGCCTCGTGGAAGAACTGGTCATTTAATAGTCTCTCCGGATTTTTTAATTCCGCTTACACACACTCTCTGCTGCATACGGTCCGGCGCTGACCGTATGCAGTATTTTTTTTATTCCCTTCTCCATACCTCGATTTCTGTTGCCGCCCCGCGCTGAACAAACAACCGATTCGGCGCGGCCCACACCCGGGCATCCGGGGATTTTGCGGATTCCGGCAGGGGAATATCCCGGGCAACAAATACCTGTAAATCCTCAATGTGCAGCGCAGTGTCTGTGAGGTATTCCAGCCGGTTTTGTTCCAGCACGAATGTTGAAATTCCCGGCCAGGGCAGGCTCCGCTGGTACTGACCGTAGACATCGAAAAGCATCATGCCAAGCACGGGGTCGGAGGCCAACACCTGCGTGCCGTCGTCGCGGATAGCCGACACGGATACGCGTTCGGCCTGGATCATGTTGAGCGCCTGACTCTGGAAAAGCACATTGCCTTCGGGGGTAATTTTCTTCAGTTGAAACGCCACCTCGTCGTACAGCCACAGGTTCCCGTCGGCTGCGGCGGCCACCGTACGCACTTCCGGATACCCGGCACCGATCAGGTTCAGTTCGCCCAGCACGGTCAGGCTACGGTCGAGTACCACCACGGTGCGAAAATCGGCGTACCAGGCCAGCACTTTCTGCGGGTTGGATACATCCAGCCAGGTTGCCGATCCGAGGCGGTTGTTGCTGTACCGGGTGAGCAGCCGCCCGTCGGGAGCGTATTTTTCCAGGGCATTTTGAGTCGTGATCAGGTACACGTTGCCGAGGTTGTCGGCGGTGGCAAAACGAGCCACAACGGGAAGTGTGAAGAGGAGGGAAAAAGTGTCGTTGGGTTGACTGGTTGATTGGTTGATTGGTTGACTGGTTGACTGGTTGGGGAAAATACTAACCAGCAGGGCAATGACCCTGAGCAACTGGAGCAATGGCTGATTCGGCGTGTACATCATCGCAATGAAACAGAAATCAAGGATTGGGTTGTTTCCCGGACGAAAACAATCGTGTGCTCCCAACAAGTGAGGCAGGACAAAAGTATCCGGCCGGCGATCAAATTCCCCTATTTTTGCCGCCCGTTTTACTTGACTATTTTCCCACCACACATGAAATTCGCCACCAAAGTCATTCACGCCGGCATCGAGCCGGACCCCTCCACCGGGGCCATTATGACCCCCATTTTCCAAACTTCCACCTACGTGCAAGCCGCACCCGGCGACCACAAGGGATACGAGTATGCCCGCACCCAAAACCCGACGCGCTCGGTTCTGGAAAAAAACCTCGCCGCACTCGAAAACGGCACCGGCGCCATCTGCTTCAGTTCGGGCCTCGCCGCCCAGGATGCCGTGATCAAACTCCTGAAAGCCGGCGACGAGGTGCTCTCCGTCAACGATCTGTACGGCGGTTCGTACCGCCAGATGGTGCGCGTGTACGGTCCCTGGGGCCTGAAAAGCCGCTATGTGGACATGACCGATGCCGCCACGGTGGAAGCCGCCATCGGCCCCGATACGCGCCTGCTCTGGATCGAAACGCCTACCAACCCGATGCTGAGCATCGTGGACATTGAGGCCGTATGCGCCATTGCCCGCAAACGCGGTATTCTGACCGTGGTGGACAACACCTTCGCCTCGCCGTTCCTGCAAAACCCGCTCGACCTCGGCGCCGACATCGTGCTGCATTCCGCTACCAAATACCTCGGCGGCCACTCCGACGTGGTGCACGGTTGCCTCATCGTACGCGACGCCGAACTGGCCCAGCGCCTGCATTTTATCCAGAATGCTTCGGGCGCCGTGCCCGGCCCGCAGGATTGTTTCCTCATCCTGCGCGGCATCAAAACCCTGCATCTGCGCGTACAGCGCTCCTGCGAAAACGCCGCCGTCATTGCCGAACACTTAGCCGCCCACCCCAAGGTGTCGAAGGTCTATTGGCCGGGATTTGCACACCACCCCAACCACGCGGTAGCGAAAAAACAAATGCGCATGTTCGGCGCGATGGTGTCGTTCGACCTGAAGGACAACACGCCGGAATCCGCCAACCGGGTGCTGAGCGGTACCCACCTGTTTTCCTTAGCCGAATCGCTCGGCGGCGTGGAGTCGCTCATCGGGCACCCGGCCAGCATGACACACGCCAGCATCCCGCGCGAAGAGCGCCTGAAAGTGGGCCTGACCGATTCGCTCATTCGCCTCAGCGTGGGGGTGGAGGATGTATCGGATTTGATTGCGGATCTGGATGCGGCTCTCAGTTTTGAGTTTTGAGTTTTGAGTTTTGGGTTTTGAGTTTTTTTCATTCGGGGGACAAAAAATTGTTCGAGTTCAATTCGTACCAGTTGTGTACGGCGTCATCAAGTTTGAAGGTTTCAATCCGGGAAAAGCCGAGGTTGACGAGTATCTTGTTGGAGGCCTTGTTGTCGAGATGCGCCGCCGCGAATATCGTCGGCAGATTCAACTTGTGGAACCCATAGTGGAGCGACGCAAGGGCGGTTTCAGTCGCAATGCCTTGGTTCCAGTATCTTCGGATGATGCGATAGCCTAAGTCATAATATGGCGCACCAACCCGGATGCTCATTTCGTATTTCAAGCCGGCCCAGCCGACAAATGCGTTCGTGGCTTTGTCCTCAATTGCCCAGCGCCCGATTCCATTTTCCCGATATTGTCTCCGCACATGTTGGACGATGTCGAAGCAGGAATCTATGCTGGTTACTGGCCTGTTCCCGAGGTATCTATGCACTTCCGGATCGGAATCAAGTTCGTAAAGCCCTTGGGCGTCCGCTTCGACGAGTTCCCGAAGCAGGAATCTCTCTGTTTCGACAAATATGGTCATTGGATGGTGTGCTTTTAAATTGGAATTGCTGAGAGCAGCAGCGAAAAGGGCAATAAAAAAGTCTGGCGCATCTTCGATGCGGGTTTGAGTGGACAAAGGTACGTGGGCAGTGCGAGATGGGGACAGCAGACTTTCCTTACCGGGGAATGCTTTTATGAAGCGGCAGCAGACCTAATGTGTATTTTTGCATTCTTGAAGGAGCAGAAGGTAATCCGCTTGACAAATGCCTCCCTCTGCGTTTCACGAAAACCACCGCACACGATGAAAGACTTAAAATACCTCCTCGCCTATCTTCTCCCGCTCAGCGCCATCCTGGCTCTGGGTTTGCAAGGCCCCTGGGCCTGGGCTACGGTCGTGCTCAGTTTCGGCATCATCCCGTTGCTGGAACTCTGGACGCCGCAGTCCACCGAAAATGTGCCGCAGGAAGAAGAAGCGCCGCGCTCGCGCCGGCTGCTGTTCGATGTATTGCTTTATCTTAACCTCCCGCTGTTGTTCGGCATTGTGGGGTGGTACCTATTCACGGTGCAGCATCAGGCACTGTCGGTTGCTGAATTGATCGGCCTCACGCTCGGCGCCGGCATCGTCGTGGGCGCCGTGGGCATCAACGTGGCGCACGAACTTGGGCACCGCGAGCGCCGCTACGAGCAGGTCATGTCCAAATGGATGCTGCTTCCGGCGCTTTACCAGCATTTTTTCATCGAACACAACCGCGGCCACCACAAAAACGTGGCTACCGACCTCGACCCCGCCTCGGCGCGGTTAGGCGAATGGCTGTTCCCGTTCTGGGTTCGATCCATCACCGGGAGTTGGCGCAGTGCCTGGCAGCTGGAGCAGGAACGGCTGCACAAGGCCGGACAACCGTTTTGGAGCCGGTACAACGACATGCTGCGTTTCCAGTTTAAGCAAGCCGCCTGGCTGGCCGCTATTGCGGTTTTCATCGGCTGGAAGGCCCTCGCGGGCGCCGTGGTCATCGCCCTGATCGGCGTGTTGTTGCTGGAAACGATCAACTACATCGAGCACTACGGCTTGCGACGCCGAATGCTGCCCTCTGGTCGGCCGGAACCCGTCACGCCGGCCCACTCCTGGAACAGCGACCACGAACTGGGGCGCATTTTCCTGTACGAACTCACGCGCCACAGCGACCACCACTACAAAGCCACACGCAAGTACCAGATTCTCCGCCACCTCGACGACAGCCCGCAACTGCCCTTCGGCTACCCCACCAGCGTGCTGCTGGCATTGGTGCCGCCACTATGGTTCCGGGTGATGAACCGGCGGGCGCAAAGCGGTTAAACTTCATCCGCCGAACCGTGTCTTATCGGCCACAAAAACACGCTGCGTTATGCCCGTATCCAAACAACTTAAACTCCAACACCTGCTCTGGCGCGCCGGATTCGGCCCCACCACCGAAACCTGGCAACGCTGGCTGGCCCTCGACGAAAAAGACTGGTGGCCCACGCTCCAGAAAGGCTCCTCGCTAAAGCCCGACAAGTTTGACATTGCCGACAACGCGTTTCACGGGCTGTCCATGGGCGTGGAAGAATTCATCAAAGTGGAGCAGGCCAAAAAAAGCGAACTGAGCAAAGAAGAAAAAAAGCAACTGCGCGAGCAGAACCGGGAACTCATGCAAAGCCTGAACCTGATCTGGCTCGATGAGATGGTGGTCACCCGCGCGCAACTGCGTGAAAAACTGGCCTTTTTCTGGCACGGGCACTTCGCCAGCCGAAACCTCAACGTGCTGTTCCAGCAGGATATGCTGCACGTTATCCGGGAGCACGCGCTCGGCAATTTCCGCGACCTGCTCCGAGGGGTGTCCAAAAGCGCGGCCATGCTGGCGTTTCTCAACAACCAGCAGAACAAAAAGGCCAAGCCCAACGAAAACTTCGCCCGCGAGGTCATGGAACTGTTTACCATGGGCCGCGGCCACTACACCGAAACCGACATCAAGGAAGCCGCCCGCGCGTTCACCGGCTGGGGCTTCAACCTGCAGGGCGAATTTGTTTTCCGAAAAAACCAGCACGACGCCGGCTCCAAAACTGTGCTGGGAAAAACGGGGCGCTTCACCGGCGACGATGTGCTCGACCTCCTGCTCGAACAGCGCCAAACCGCGCATTTCATCGCCCGGAAACTGTACCGCTTCCTCGTCAACGAAGAAAAAATACCGGAAGCGCGCGTGCGCCAATTGGGCGACCGGTTTTTCGATAGCGGCTACGACATCATGGCGCTGCTGCAGGAAATTTTCACCAGTACCTGGTTTTTCGACCCGGAAAACATCGGCAGCAAGATCAAGTCGCCCGTCGAACTCTGGGTGGGCATCCGGCGCACCCTGCCGCTGACGCTCGAAGACCCCGAAGCACAACTGTTGCTGCAACGCGCACTCGGCCAGGTGCTTTTTCACCCGCCCAATGTGGCCGGCTGGCCCGGCGGCCGCACCTGGATTGACAGCACCTCGCTCATGCTGCGCCTGCGGCTGCCGCACATCATCGCCGCCAACGGCGCGCTTGATCTCAGCGCCAAATCCGACGACGACACGGCTATGGGCCAAAACCGGGGCGGTCGGTTGCAGGCCCGCCTGGCGCTGAATGTGGACTGGAAACCCATGCTGACCATTTTCGGCAATACGCCGGAGGGCAGTGCGCTGCCCGAACTGGCTCGTTTCCTCTGGCAAACGCCCAAGGCCGAGCCGCCGCAGGCTGTTTTGCAAAAACATACCGATGCCCGCACGAACGAGCAATTGGTCAAAACGACTACGCTGCAACTGATGGCAACGCCGGAGTATCAGGTTTGCTGATGTGCCGGGCGGCTGGACAACATATCGGTGGAGTGGTTGTTAGTAACCGTGCATTTTTTTAGCCAACAACCACGCTCGACATGTTCAATTTTTTCAAAACCGACCCCGTAAAAAAACTCCGCAAGCAATACGAGCAGAAGATGCTGGAAGCCCGCGATTTGCAACGCAAGGGCGACATCAAGGCCTTTGCCCACAAAACTGCCGAAGCAGAGGCAATCATGCAGGAAATGGAACGGCTGAGCACGGAAAAGCAGTCGGACTGAAAAAGGCTTCACCCGAAGCGGCCGTGTACATAGTTTTTGGTCAATTCGTGCTCGGGGTGTTTAAATATCCGCGACGTGTCTCCGTGCTCAATCACTTCACCGAGGTACATGAATGCGGTAAAATCTGCTACCCGCTGCGCCTGTTGCATGTTGTGTGTGACCACCACCAGCGTAAACTGCTCTTTGAGTTGGAGCATGGTTTCTTCCACTTTTCCCGTACTGATGGGATCCAGCGCCGAGCAGGGTTCGTCCATGAGTATAATTTGCGGTTCAACGGCAATGGTGCGGGCAATGCACAGGCGTTGTTGCTGCCCCCCGGAAAGTTCAAGCGCCGACTTGTCCAGGTCGTCCCGAACTTCTTCCCACAGGTACGCGGCGCGCAGGCTGTCTTCCACGCGTTGGCGAATTTCCGCGCTGTCGCGCATGCCGTTTATTTCCAAACCATAGGCCACGTTTTTGAAAATGGATTTCGGAAACGGATTCGGCTTTTGAAACACCATGCCGATGTCTCGCCTGACCCGGACGGGGTTCGTATTTCCGTGCAGGATGTTATGCCCGTCAAAGTGGATCGCGCCGGTAATTTTCACGTCCGGGTTGAGGTCATGCATCCGGTTCATCGTTCGCAGCAATGCCGTTTTACCACAGCCGGATGGGCCGATTAGTGCCACGATTTTGTTTTTCGGAATGCCGAGGTTGATGTCCTTTAAAGCATGTTTTTTCCCGAAATAGAGGTTCAGGTGCTGAATTTCCAGGAGATTGCTATGCTGAGTCATGGTGTTTTTTCCTTTCCGATCAAGTGAAATTCTGTTCCTGAATGCCTGTTCACCGCTGTTTTGCCCGCACGATGAATGCAACCAGATTGAGCGCCAAAACCAAAACCAGCAAAACCAAAGCCGTCCCGTAAGCCAACGGACGGGCGATGTCGGGTTCGTGGTGTTGTGTGGACAGGATGTACAGGTGGTAGGGTAGAGCCATGAATTCATCGAAGACCGAGTAGGGCAGGAAACGCGAGTAAAAAACTACTCCGGTAAAGAGAATCGGTGCCGTTTCGCCGGCTGCCCGCGACAGCGCCAGAATGACGCCGGTCAGAATACCCGGTACCGCTGCAGGCAGCACGACACTGCGCATCGTTTCCCATTTGGTAGCCCCCAGGGCAAGCGCTCCCTCCCGGTACAGGACCGGCACCCGGCGCAGCGCTTCTTCGGTTGTTGTGATGACCGACGGCAAGGTCAGCAAGGCAAGGGTGCAGCCCGATGCCAATACCGACATACCCATGTGCAGCCCCTCGACAAATATGGCCAGGCCAAACAAGCCGTACACGATGCTTGGGACGCCCGCCAGATTGCGGATAGATGCTTGCACCAGCCGGGTAAATGCATGGTTGGGCGCGTACTCGGCCAACCAGACGGCGCAGGCGATACCCAAGGGCGCAGCGAGCAGAGTGGAAAGCAAGGTAATGGCCACGGTGCCGAATATCGCCGGAAAAATTCCGCCTTGTGTCATTCCCTTGTGCGGAAAACTTGCCAGGAATTCCCAACTCAACACCTGCACACCTTTGCCGGTCATATCAAAAAGTATGATGCCCAAAAGGCCGACCACAACGGCGGCACAGGCCATCAGAGAGGAAAGTCCGAGTATTTGCATCAGTTTTTTAGGCATCATTGTCCGCGTTTTCTAAGTCTGGAAGCAAGGTGTTCGGCGCCCACGTTCACTGCCAATGTGATCAGGAAGAGCACAAGGGCGCAGGCAAACAGGATGTAATAATGCGGGGTATTGGAGGGCACCTCGCCCATTTCTATGGCGACCGTGGCCGTGATCGTGCGCACGGAAGAAAACATGCTGTCCGGGAATGCAGTGGCATTTCCGGTAGCCATCAGTACCGTCATCGTTTCGCCGACGGCCCGGCCCATTCCCAGCATGACCGCAGCCACAATGCCGGAATAGCATGCGGGTAAGGTAACCCGGATCAGGGTTTCCCATTTGTTGGCGCCAAGGGCATAACTGGCTTCTTTGTAAGTGTGCGGGACGGCATGAATGGCGTCTTCCGCCACACTGACTATGGTCGGCAGAGCCATAACGGCCAGCAGAATCGAACCGTTCAGCGCGTTCAATCCGTTGGGCAAATCAAACAGCCGTGCCAGAAACGGCCCCACAAGGACGATTCCTGTAAATCCGATCACCACGGAGGGAACTGCGGCAAGCATTTCTACTGCCGGTTTCAACAGATTGCGCATGCGTACCGATGCTATTTCCGAGAGAAAGAAGGCCGTGCCGATGCCAACCGGAACGGCAAGCGCCATAGCGCCGAAAGTGGTCAGTATCGTGCCGGACAAAAGAGCGCCTATCCCGAAGGTGGGGATCTCGTAAGCCGAAGGGTTCCAGGGAGTATTGGAAAAAAAGTGCCGGATGCTCAGCGTTCCGAAAGCCTGCATGGCATTAATAATCAGCAAAACAAAAATACCGGCAAGCGTAAGCACCGCCACCAGTGCGCTTCCGGCAAAAATCCGTTCAAAAAGACGATCCCAAAACATCCGGCGCCTCATGGCTTCTCTGAATTTTGACTGTTCGATTACCGATTTTGACTGATTTCCAGGCGCAGTTTTGACACCGGCAGGTATCCGTTTTTGGCAATGATTTGTTGACCCTCCGGACTTGTCTCGAACTGCAGAAATGCTTCAACCCAGCCCCGTGGCTTTCCGTCCGTCAACTGGTACAGGGGCCGAAGCAGCGGATAGTTGCCGCCTTGAAGCACAGATGAATCGAGGGGAGAAACGGCAAGACTCGTCGCGTCTTTTTTGAGCCGTATGATCTTCAAGCCGTTATGAATAGCGCCGTCGGGTCGGGCAACATAGCCCAACCCGACGTAGCCAATACCGCCTGCATCGTTTTTTACTGCCTCGATGATCTGTGCCGTGCCGTTCATTTGTTTCAGGGCAGGTGAAAAATCGCGCCCTAAAACTGTTTCCCGAAAATACAGGAAGGTGCCGGAGTTGCTCTGGCGTCCGTACAGGGATACCGGGACGGAACTGCCCCCCGCCGCGCGCCAGTTTTTCACCGCACCGGAGAAGAGATCGGCCAACTGGTTTATGGTCAGACTATCCACCCCGGCTTCCGGATTGGCCACAACAACGAGCGCATCCGCCGCAAAAACAGTCGGGTAAATTTCGACTCCTCTGCGGCGCGCATACATCCGCTCGGTTTCGCCGACTTCACGCGACGAGTTTGCAATGTCTGTCTTGCCGTTCATCAGTGCGGCAATGCCAACGCCTGATCCCCCGCCGGTGATACTGATCGAAACCGCAGGCTCCCGTTCCATAAATGCCTCGGCCAGTTCAAGAACCAGATTGACTTCGGTATCCGAACCTTTTACCTGTATTCGTTCCAGATGCTCCGAACGACGGCAAGCCGGCATCAAAAAGGCCAGCGCGAGCACCGGTACCCCCAACACAAAGGGCCGTTTAAGCCTCTTCAGTTGCTTCGTCATCCGATACGCCAACCTCGTCTTCCGTGATGTCTTCCTCGATTTCTTCCGCTTCAGGGCCGTCTTCCTGATCGTCGGAAACCTCGGTGTTTTCTTCTGTGGATTCCACATTGTCGCCATCCTGATTATCGGAAGCGGCGGCGGCGGCGAGGATTTCCTCGTGCTCGAATTGTTCTGCGGTGTGCATGATTGTACAAATTTTTACTGGTGAAGAGAAGTGGTTGATGTCACAGCAAAATTGTACGCATGTCCACGCATACGCGGCATTCGGGCCATTAAGTTCGTATTAAGAATTGGAGCGGACTACCGGTTGGCCACCTGATACCCCCGGTTCACCAACCACACCCCGCCGAGGGTGATGCACATGCCGGCGATTTCAAACACACTCAGTTGTTCGCCCAGAAACATCCAGCCGAGCAGGATGGCCACCATCGGGTTGATGTACGTGTACATGGACGATACCGTGGCGCTCAGGTGTTGCAAGGCAAACATGTACAGGCTGAATGCCAGCGCCGAACCGATGAGTGCCAGGTACACAACCGCCGCCCAGCCTTCCGGTGTATGCAGGATGGTGTGCGAGCGATCGAACAGCAGGCTCAGCACGAAACCGCCCAGGCCGCCGGCGGTGATTTGCAACCCGGCGTTCAGGATCGGCGACACCCGCCGGTCGTTCCAGCGCTTGGCCATCACCGTGCCCAGCGACCAGGTAAAACACGAACCGAAGCAGGCCAGAATGCCGAGGCGGTAGTCCGGGTGTAGAAAATCCGCCCAGCCGTGGTGAAAGATCAGCCCCAGTCCGCCGAAGCCGAGCAACACGCCGCCTACGGTGAACGCATTGATCCGCTCGGCGCCTTTCCAGCCCAGATTGATGAGTACCACCACTACCGGCGTCAGCGAACCGATGACCGCCGCCAGCCCCGACGACACATGCTGCATGCCCCAGGTAATGAACCCGTTTCCGCCGGTGATGGTGCAAAGTCCGGTCAGCACCTGAAGCCCGATATACCTCCGCGTAAGCGCGGAATCGCCTTGTTGTTCGCCGGATTCCAGCATACCCGGCGGAACGGCAGCCATACGCACGCGTCCGGCAGCCAGCGCCCAGGCCAGCAGCAGCAGGCCGGCAGCGGTTTGCCGGATACCGACCAGCAGGTAGGGCGGAAAATCCCGGATGGCAAACTTGATCGCGGTGTACGTGGTACCCCAGATGATGCAGATGGCGGCAAGCGCCAGATAGGCGCGGACGAGCGGACGCGAAGACATATCGGCTTCCCTTGGTTAGTGCCGCCCAAAAGTAGAGAACTTTGTTCTTCGCCAGGTGGAAGCCCGACAATTCCCGTGCTCACAAGATATTTACCTCCGGCTCAAGCCGCACGCCGAAGGTGTTTTCCACCGATCCGATGATGGCATGGGCCAGCGCCACCACCTCTGCGCCGGTAGCGCCGCCGTGGTTCACGAGTACAAGCGCCTGTTTGTCGTGGCAACCGGTGTTGCCCACCCGTTTTCCTTTCCAGCCGCACTGCTCGATGAGCCAGCCGGCGGGAATTTTTACCCGGCCGTCCGGCAAGTCGTAGTGCGGCGCTGCCGGGTGGGTCAGCCGGATTTTTTCATAAACCGCCCGCTCGACTTCCGGATTTTTGAAAAAACTCCCGCAGTTGCCGATGCGGGCCGGGTCGGGCAGTTTGGACGAACGGATGCGGATGACTGCCGTGCTCACGTCGGCAATCGTAGGCTGTGCCACACCCATTTCAGCGAGGGTTTTGGCAATGTCGCCATACCCCGTATGCACGCGATGCCGCCCCGTGCTGAGCGAAAGCGTGACCGAGGTGATGCAGTAGCGCCCTTTTTCTGTTTGTTTGAACACACTGTCGCGGTAACCGAAGCGGCAGGCCGGGCGACTGAACCGCCGGGTTTTTCCGGTAGCCAGTTCGACGGCTTCGAGGCCGACGAATACATCCTTGAGTTCCACACCATACGCCCCGATGTTTTGCACCGGCGCCGCGCCCACCGAGCCGGGGATGAGGCTCAGGTTTTCCGCACCGCCTAAGTTTTGGCCGACGGCCCATTGCACGAATCCGTGCCAACTCTCCCCGCTGCCGACGCGCACCCACACCCGGTTTTTGAAACGCCGCACGACCTCGATGCCGCGGATGGCGTTGCGGATGACGGTGCCGGGCCAGTCCTGCGTGAAGAGCACGTTGCTGCCGCCGCCAAGGACGAGCACCGGCGGCACGGCCCGGCGCAATGCCCGGCGCAGTTCGTCCACGGATGTCACTTCGGTGAAATGTGCGGCCCGGGCTTCGATGCCGAAGGTGTTTAACGGAAGCAGGGAGGTCATGCGGGTCATTTGAGCAGGCAACCGAGTTGGCGCGACAGCAGGTCCACGTTGTACGTCTCGTAGTCTTCGTAGCCGGTGCTCCAGGCGATACGCACCTTGTCGAGCAGCGATTTTTGCAATTTTTTCAACATACCGGGATCAATGGCGTACTGTCCGGCGAAGGTGTAGGAAACTTTGTCGCTGCCGGCTACGCCCTCGTCGGCGCGCAGGTTGTAGAGCGTGAGGGTTTCGCCGTCGAGCAGTTTCAGGATGGCCACGCCATTTTTGGGCAGGCTGCCGAAGGCCCGTTTGGCGTTGGCGTCGTTGATCTGAAACTGAAGGTTGAGCAGGTAGGTGCTGCCCTTCACCGCCACAGAGGCCTGGCAAACGACGTGGTCGCGGTCTTGCAGGTAGGCCTTCAGAGAGGGGTTGGTGAAGCGGAAAAGTTCCTCTTTTTGTGCCTCGCGGCGGCGTTCGCCGGAGAATTCGTCGCGGGTATCCACCACTAAGGCGCAGGCGCGAGCCGGCGGGTTGAGCATGACGTCGCCGGCCGGATCGTACTTTTTGAACTGCGGGCGCGGGGCCGGTTTGGGCGGCGCAGGTGGCTGCTCAGCGACTACCGCCAGGGAGTCCTGCGCGCCCGCCGCAGGTGGGTTGGCGGGATCAGACACCGCCGGCACGCCGATTACTTCGGCAATGGGCGCCTCTACCGGTTCGGGTTTGGGGATCAGCGCAGCCACTTGTTTGTGGGCCTTCGGCAAACTTTTGCGCAGGGCCTCGCTCTCCTGATCCGGGAGTTTTTGCACCGACGCCAGCACTTTTTCAGCCTTGGCAACATCTGCAAGCGCGATTTTTTCAGCCTCTTTGGTCGTTTTCAGCGCTTTTTTCAAAATCTCGCGCTCTTCGGGCGGGGCCAGCGTGTCGGCCTCGGAAGCCGCCAACTGATCGGCCACTACCTCGCGCTCGAGCGTAGCCCGTTGGGCTTTTCGGACAAACACCTCCCGGATTTGGTCGGTTTGATCCACCAATCGCCGGGCAAGCGCCGCCATTTCGTATGCCGGAACCGAATCGAGCACGGGCAGGGAGTCGAGTTCCGGGAAATCGGGATGCTGCGCCAGGGCAGCATTTGGTGAAAACAAACCCAGAGCAAAAGTTAAACCCAAGGGAAATATAGATCGGTAAAAGTTCATGCAGTTCAATGTTCAGGTAGACAAGCAATGAGGCGTGTCCGGGAAATTCGAATCAATCGAATCAATCGAATCAATCGAATCATTTCCGTTCTTTGCACCCACAAAAGTACCTGTCTCAACCTTCACTACAATGCAACCGACGACCGTAAAAATTTGCCTGTTTTCGCTCCCCCTCCTTTTCCTTGCCGCTTGCGGCTCCGACTCTACGCCAAAAACTGTTGTTGACTTCAAACAAATTCCCGTGAAATACCCGAATACCCGCCAGGATTCCACCGTACAGGACACCTATTTCGGCACCACGATCCAGGACCCCTACCGCTGGCTCGAAGACGACCAGAGTGAAGAGACAAAGCAGTGGGTAAAAGACCAGAACGCGGTTACCTTCGGTTATCTGGATCAAATTTCGTCGCGCGCCAAAGTCAAGGAGCGCCTGGAGCAAATCTGGAATTTCGAGAAATACGGCACGCCGTTCAAAAAAGCCGGGCACTACTATTTTTTCAAAAACGACGGCCTGCAAAACCAAAGCGTGCTGTACCGCCAGGAAACGCTTGACGGCGAGGCCAAAATGGTGCTCGACCCCAACACGTTCAGCGCCGACGGCACTACCTCGCTGCAGGAATACAGTTTTTCCAAAGACGGGCGCTACTTCGCCTACGCGATTTCGGAAGGCGGCTCCGACTGGCGCACGATTCTGGTGAAGAACATGGAAACCGGCGAAATGCTGTCCGACAAACTCCAGTGGGCCAAGTTCACCGGCCTCGGCTGGGCGGGCGACGGGTTTTACTACACCCGCTACCCCGAACCCAAAAAAGGCGACGCGCTCAAGGGCGCCAACCAGAACAGCGCCATTTATTTCCACAAACTCGGCACCCCGCAAAGCGCCGACCGGCTGGTACACCGCGACAGCAAATACCCCAACCACTACTTCAGCGCCGGCACCACAGAAGATGAACGCTTCCTGTTCGTGGCCGGCGCCGAGAGCACCAGCGGCAATACGCTGGCGTTTCAGGACCTGAGCAAACCTAAATCGGCGCTTGTTCCGATCTCCACCAAATTCGACCACGAGTTCAATGTGGTTGAAAACCTCGGTGACAACCTGCTGATCCTGACCAACCACTCGGCGCCGAACCAGCGCCTGATTCTCGTCAACACGGCCCGGCCTGCCGAGGCCAACTGGCAAACCCTCGTGCCCGAAGACAGCCTCGACGTGCTTCAGAGCGCCGTGGTGTGCGGCGGCAAAATCGTGTGCTCGTACCTGCACAATGCCTCCAGCGCCCTGCGAGTGTTCAACCTCGAAGGCAAGTTGGTCAAGGAAGTGGAACTGCCCGAGATCGGTACGGTAGGCGCGGTGCAGGGCAAATCCGACGATCCGCAGGCGTTTTTCTCTTTCGCCTCGTTCCTGCGCCCGGCTACGATTTATACGCTGGATATGAACAGCCTGGAGACCAAAGTTTTCAAAGCGCCCAAACTCGACTTCAACCCCGACGCCTACACCACCGAGCAGGTGTGGTACGAAAGCAAGGACGGCACCCGCGTGCCCATGTTCATTACCCGCAAAAAGAACATTGCTATGGACGGCCAGAACCCTACGCTGCTGTACGGTTACGGCGGGTTCAATATTTCCCTGACACCCGGTTTTTCCGCCTCGCGGGCGGCTTTGCTGGAAAACAACGGCATTTACGCCGTGGCCAACATCCGCGGTGGCGGCGAGTTTGGCGAGAAATGGCACAAGGCCGGCACCAAGTGCCAAAAGCAAAACGTGTTCGACGACTTCATCGCCGCAGCCGAATACCTGGTGGAAAAAAACTACACCTCACCGCCGCGCTTGGCCATTGAGGGCGGCTCCAACGGCGGACTGCTCGTGAGCGCCTGCATGACCCAGCGCCCCGATTTGTTTGGCGTGTGTTTCCCGCGTGTGGGCGTGCTTGACATGCTGCGCTACCACCAGTTTACCATCGGCTATGCCTGGGCGGTGGACTACGGCCGCAGCGATAACGCCGAGGAATTTCCCTGCCTCATCAAGTACTCGCCGCTGCACAACGTGAAGCCCGTGGCCTACCCGTCCACCATGATTACCACCGCCGACCATGACGACCGTGTGGTGCCGGCGCACTCGTTCAAATTTGCCGCCGAGCTGCAAAAACACCAGCAGGGCGACAAACCCGTGCTCATCCGCATCGAAACCAGCGCCGGCCACGGTGCCGGCAAACCCACCAGCAAATTGCTCGAAGAAGCAGCGGACATGCTGGCGTTTATGCTGTATCAGATGAAGGTGCAGGTGGTGTACTAATGCTTGCCAGCATCTGCCCGTAATCCGGCATGTGCAGATACCCCTCTGCCCGGACGTCGGCTTTCAGCCCGTGGCGGCCGGCGATTTCAGAAACCTCGGCAGCACCGAGGCTGCCGACCGCCGCGAGCGTGTTGGTCAGATCAAGTAGAAGCGCCTGGTAATCCTGCAGCAGTTGGCGGGTGCGGGCGATCAGTTCCTTGGTCATTTGCTCGATGGCGGCGTCGGTTACCTGGCGATCCATGCTGTATTCCTCGTCAGGCAGCAGGTAGTTGGCCTGAAACTGTTCATCGAAACCGTAACCCCGGATGTAGTCCATCACGATGCGGGTGGCCTGCTCGCGGTCGTGCGAGCGTCCGATGGTAGCGTGCTCGGCGCCAAACAGGAGTTCTTCCGCCAGGCCGCCGGCGAGGTACACCATTGCCTTTTTGACCATGCTGTCCTTCGTGGCGTAAATTTCGTGCGGGAACGTAAAGCCCTCGGCGTAGCTGTTGGCCAGTTTCGATTTGAGTTGCAGAGGCGCCAGCCCGAACAGCGCAATGTACGCCACTGCGTGGCCCGACTCATGTACGCTGACGTTGAGCACGGCATCCGGTTGGGAACTCTCGCGAATCTTGTCCATACGCCCCACGAACGGCAGCCGCATTTCGCGATGCCCGCCGAGCAGGGCCACCACTTCCTCCCGCTGATCGTCGTAGTCCAGCGAAATTGCAGTCATGTCGTCCAGCAAAGCTTCGAAAAGGAACTTGGACAGGTTGGTCTCCAGAATATCTACAATGCTGGAAAACACCGGGCGCACACCCTGCACCGGGAACACGCCGTTCCGGTAGATGAGCCGGTGAATATTGGGCCGCACATCGAGGTGCACGCCGAAGTTCTCCCGCGTTTTAACCACAATTTTGTTGATTTCCAGCGCAATCAGGCGTTTGAAGTCGGCCCGGCGCAGGGAGGCGTATATCAGGTGGATGTTGCCGAAACGCGCCACCTGCTCCGGACGGAAGCGTTTGGTGAGGGCGTTTTTGATGTCCACCTGGGTGATTTTTTGAGTAAATGCGTGGAAGATGTCGGCGTCAATGTCGCTTTCGGCGGTTTGAGTAGCCATGCGAAACGCCTCGTCAAGATTCCCGGAAATGATGATGAGCAGTTTGGAGTAATCCACCGGCTCATACATCGTTTTGCGGTCTTTGGCCTCAGCCACCAGTTCGAATACCTGGTAGTGGTTCATCTCGGCAATGTCGGCTACGGCTTTGTCCAGTCCCAGTAATTTTTTCAGGTTTCTGGCCTCCCAGAGGCCGATTTCATTTTCGTAATAATCCTCTTTTTCGTTTTCCTTATCGGATTCCTTTTCGGCAGGTTTTTCGGTCGCTTTGCGTTTTTTCTTGCGCTGGGTGTACACAAACTGGTTGAAGTAATCTTCCACATCGTCCTTGTCGCGTTTGGGCAGCCTGCCGTCGGACAGCAGTTGCCAAAAATCGGTGAACTGGGTTTTGGGCACCGGCGAGCCGTCCGGTTCCACGGTGTGAAACCGCTGGATTTCGTCGAACAGAATCACGGCAGGCCGTCCGTCGTCGAAGCCCTCCTGCGACAGTACGGTGGATACGCTACGGATGTATGAGGTTTCGTCGTTGTTGCCTAATTCCATTTCGGTGAAGCGGTCCTGAAATTCCAGGTACTTCATCAGGCGGCGCACGAGGTCGGTTTTGCCCACGCCGGTCATGCCCCACAGGCACACGATGATGGGGCGCGAGAGGATTTCGGGCATCAGGTACCAAATCTGGATGTAGTCCAGCAGGTTGTCAATGACCGAATCAATGCCGACAAAATCGCGTTTCAGTTGGGCCTTCACGCGTTCCAGCGCCGCTTTCCGTTCCCGAATGCGCTGTTTATCTACCGAAAATGTGGTTGTTATGGTGGTTTCCATAAATATAATTTAGCAGGTGCTTGCACAGTTTGCGAGCGCTCAAACTACCTTGGCTGCGGAAAAATTCCGCGTCTTCGAAATTTGTAGCGTCCGAATGACTGGAAACGAATTTTCCGGTGAAGCCGGTTTATCCGGCGGCTAACTTCGTCTTGTTTTATTCACTTTTCAAACCCGACGCATGAAAAACAATTTACTCGCCTTTCTGATCGCGCTGCCGGCATTTGTTTGCGCACAAACATCCACACAAAAAGTCCTCGAACTCGCTTCAGGCTACGACGCCGGACAGGTGTTGCTGCCGGTGGCCGGCGGAGGATACGCCATTTTTGGCCGCCAGACCGATGCCCCCGGCGCCAAGTCCGACGTGTTTTACCTGAAAGTAGACGCATCGGGCAACCAACTGGCTTATAAAAAATACGGCGACGCCAACACGTCCGAATCCGTCGGCAAAGGGGTGGTAACGTTGCCTAATGGCTGGCTCATGTCCGGCTCGCGTACCGTCATCAGCGCCGTTGGCTGGCTGCAACGCATCAGCGCTACAGGCGATGTCCTCTGGGCCAAAGACGTGCCGGGCACGGCGCGCATCAACCAGATGGTGCCCATGCCCGGGGGAGGTTTTCTGGCCACCGGCCAAACCACGAACGGACGTATGTTCCTGCTGCAAGTCGGGGAAGACGGCTCCGTGGCCTGGCAACAGAACTACACGTCGGGCGAAGGCCGCGACCTGTACATCACTTCCGGCGGCAATGCCTGCATCGTGATGGGCAGTACGCAACTTTGGAAAATCCACCTCGTGTCGAAACAAATTCAGTGGGAACAGGCCGTAACACCGCCGCCTTTCGGCCCCACGGGAAATACGGATTTTTTCGCCCTGACCGCAATGGTCACCCTGGGTAAGGGGCAGTTCGCGGTGATCGGCTCGGCCTATACCGACCTGATTACGGCGCTGCATTCCGGCCACTACGCCGGTCTCTGGAACGAAACAGGCACGCCGGTCTGGCAAAAATTCGTGCACGACCGCACCAGCACCGACTTTGACCAGAACGAAGGCTTCTCCATTTTTTACCTGCCCAATTCCCGAAACATTCTGTTTGCCGGCTCCGATGCAGGAAAGATAGCCGTTACGCGCATGGACCAAAAGGGTAAAGTGGTGGATGATGTGGAAATCGCAGCGCCGGGCGCCGTCTTCGGCCTGACGCTGATCAAGGATGCCGGCTATTATGTGATGACCGGCGCCGTGCTGACCAATAGTATCAACACGTATTTCTACCGTTCGGCCAACAACGACCTGTCCAAAAGTGTCGCCCCTTCGACCGGTATGACGCCGGAAACTGAGGGTTTCCGGCTCCTGCATACCCCCGGCACCACCCGGCTGACCGTGGAAACCCACGCAGAAACCGATCGAGAAGGTTTTTTCCAACTGTGGGACACCGGCGGAAAACTGATCTGGGAAAAAAATGCGCGGCTGGTATCCGGCGAAAACCGCCTGGAGTTCGATACCGGTGTGCTGCCCGCCGGGCTGTACTGGCTACGTGACGTGGCTGCCGGCACACCTGCCCGGGCATTTTTGGTGCGCTGATCGCCTGGCGTGGGATCACGTGTACCCGCAGGGCGGTGCCCTGCGTTGGCGAATGGCGCCCTTTCAGGGCTGCCTTACCATTCAAACGTAACCGCTTGCTCCAACTCAGGGTGCAGGCTAAGCGCCACGGGGCAAGTGTGCGCGATGTGCTCCAGCAGTTTTTTGTCGGCCTCCGAATAGTTGTTTTTGGGCATGATCAGCCGCACTTCGATGCGCCCGATTCGACGCGGATCGGCAGCCATGACTTTGACCACGTCGGCGCGGGCGCCTTCGATGCTGATGCCTTTGTCGCGAATACGGATCGCCATCGTGGTGAGCATGCAGGCTGCCAGCGAGGTAGCGCAGAGGTCGGTTGGCGAAAAAGCCTCGCCTTTTCCCTGGTTGTCGGGTGGCGCATCGGTGGTGATCCGGATACCGGAAAACAGGTGTGTGAGCTCGCAATTGAGCGCACCGGAATAGTATACGTGTGCTGTCATGGTTGAATTGATTCGATTAAGTCCGATTGATTCGATTGTCCATCATTTTGGACAAAGGTATGGCATGCCTGCACGACCCCCCACTGCTTTCTGCACTTGCCTGGTGAAAACCACCCCACCGGACAGAGCATACAGACCTTCCAGGTTTGCCAAACCTGGAAGGTCTCGTTCCGAAAAAGTCCGGCAGGTGGCCTGAAAGGCACAAACAAGAGGTGTGAAAACCATAGGTTGAAACACGAGGCACGGTAAATCGGGCACTTTCAAAGAAAAAAGCCGCTCCGAAATTGAACCAATCGGCCCAATCGGACTTAATCGAATCAATCGAATCAATCGCACACATGTCTCGAACCATACTTCTCGCCGGCGGCACCGGCTTCATCGGCTCCCAACTTGCCGATTTGTTTCGCTCCAAAGGCTACACGGTACGCCTGCTCACCCGCACGCCGAAAGGCCCGAACCAGTTTGTCTGGGACCCTGTGGCGGGGCAGGTAGACGACGCTGCCGTTGTCGGCTCCGATATCGTGATCAATCTGGCCGGCGCGGGTATTGCTGAAAAACGCTGGACGGCCTCCCGGAAAAAACTGATCATTGAAAGCCGGGTGCGTAGTGCACAGGTTTTGCGGGAAGCATTCCAGCGGACTGGCCACAAGCCCGATACGTATGTGTCGGCGGCGGCGATCGGGTACTACGGCAATTCCGGCGAAGGCTGGGTGAACGAAAACAGCGCACCCGCCGACGGAAGTTTTCTGGTGGAATCCTGCACAGACTGGGAGCAGGCTGCCGAAAGCATCGGCGCGCTGGGAATTCGCACGGTGATACTCCGCATCGGTATCGTGCTGGACCAGTCGGGCGGCGCCTTGCGGGAAATTGTCAAGCCCCTGCGTTTCGGTGTCGGGGCGTATTTTGGCGACGGCTCGGCCTGGTACTCCTGGATTCACCGCGACGATGTGTGCCGCGCGTTCCTGTGGGCCGCCGAAAATCCACAGGCCGAGGGCATTTACAACGCCGTGGCGCCACACCCGGCTCGCAACAAGGATTTGGTAAAAGCAACCGCCAAGGCCATGCGGCAACCCGCGCTGTTCGTGCCCGCCCCGGAGTTTGCGCTCCGGCTGGTGCTCGGTGAACTGGCCGACGCCGTGCTGTTCAGCAACCGCGTGTCGGCAGAAAAAATCATTCAGGCGGGATTCCGGTTCCAGTACCCGGAACTGGAGGGGGCGCTGGGGGAGATTTT
>JAEUUV010000046.1 GCA_016787285.1 Saprospiraceae bacterium
CGCCAAACGACGGCGGAAGAATACCGCCACCTGCTACCCGCAGACGAATTTGCCGCCTTGCAAACCAAGCAAAACCCGCCGAACATACTCTTGCAAACCCAGGGAATCCGGATCAAGGAAGGAGTGCGCGCGGAGGTTTTAGGGCCGTTCGACAACATCAGCCTGGAGCCAACCCTGGCGAGCCTGAACAACCACCAGGGCGCTTGCGAACGCATCAAAAACACGCCGTTGTTGCGCCAATACGACTTTTTTACACGGCTGTTTCTTGTTGTATTTATCGTGCTGCTCCCGTTTTGCCTCGTCGGGGATTTTCAAAAAATAAACCTGCCGCAACTCATGCCTGTTATTTCGGTGCTCCTCGCTTTTGTGTTTGCCACTATGGGCAAAGTGGGTGAGGTAAACGAAGACCCGTTTGAAAACCGCATCACCGACATTCCCATGACGGCCATGTGCAACACCATCGAACGAGATTTGAAGGAAATGCTGGGCGAGACGGACTTGCCCGCCAAACTACTTCCTGAGGACGGGTATCTCTGGTAATCGAACTAATCGAATCAATCGAATCAATCGAATCAATCGAATCAATCGAACCAATTTACAACCATGAACATCGCAATTATCGGAACCGGAAACGTCGGCGGCGCGCTGGCACAAGGGTTTGCCCGCGCCGGTCACCGCGTGCGTCTTGGCGTGCGCGACCTCGAAAATTTCAAAGGAAAACACTTGCTGGATGCGACGCCTGGCATCACCGTCCATACCGTGGAGGAGGCGGTACGGGAATCGGAAGCAGTCATCATCGCCGCGCCGGCACAGGCAGCCGACGTGGTGGCACGCAGCCTCGGCGATGTATCGGGGAAAGTCGTAGTGGACACCATGAACGGCGTCTTCATGCGCCCGGAAGGGTTTGCCAATACCACCGACGCCATTCTGGCCAACTGCAACACAACCGACGTGGTCAAGTGCTTCAACACGACCGGTTTTGAAAACATGCTCGACCCGCGCTACGGCAACCAGTCCGCCGACATGTTTGTGGCAGGCGACAGCACCCGGGGCAAGCAGGTGGCCGTTCAACTGGCACAAGACCTGGGTTTTGGAAAAACCTGGGACTTCGGCGGCCTCGACAAAGTGAGCCTGCTGGAGCAGTTTGCCCTGTGCTGGATCAATCTGGCAATCATGCAAAAGCACGGTCGGGGCATTGCATTCAAAGTGCTGGAACGGTAGTCCCGTTCACCAGTCTTTTTTCACCCGCCCGGGGTTCGCTTCCGGCGGCAGTGCCCGGTACCGCCGGGCATTTTTGATTTCCTCCTGTTCGACCATTCCCTCCAGCACCTGCCGGGCAGCGGCGGCGCTTACGGTACCCGTCGGCGTTTCTTTCCGGTAGGGCTGCCGGGCCTGATCCACATAGTTGTTGTTTGGCGGCGGCGGCGGGGGCGGGGGCGGTCGCTGCGGCGGAGGTGGGGGCGGCGGCTCCTGCTTTTCGCGGAGTTTGTTTCGGGCAATTTGCAGGTTTTTCTTCGCGTCGGTGCGGTTGGGCGCCCGGCGCAGGCTGCGCTCGTAGGCCGTCACGGCTTCCCGGTATTTGCTTGATTGCATGTACGCATTGCCAAGGTTGAACATGGCGTCGGCCTGCACCTCGGAAGGCGAAGCTGCGGCCGTCTGAAACCAGCGTACCGCCACCTCGTACTTGCCTTGCCGAAACGCCGCAATGCCGGCATTGTATTGCGCCACAGGGTCGCCGGCGGCCTCCGCGTAGGCATTTTCGGCCTCCTGAAACGCATTTTTTTCGTAATGGCGATCACCCGCCCGGCGCTCCGCGTGGGCAGATTGAGCAGGCAAGGCAGTACTCAAGCCTTGCAGCAAAAGCACGATAAGCGCAGTATGTTTCAACATTCGGTGTTAGTAGAAAATGGGTGACTCAGTAATGATAAAATGCGGACTACATGACACAACTCAAAACCCAAAACTCAAAACTCAAAACTATTTTCACTTTCTTCGCCACCAAAGCACTTGCTCCATCAGCAACAACAGCAGACAAGGCAACAGCAGCCATTGGAAGTACAGCCTGTATTCCGTTTTGGCCCGGGTTTGTACGGCCGTTTTTTGCAGCCGGTCGAGGTTATCGGTCAAGGATTTAATTGCCGAGGCGTCATCGGCGAGATACATGCTCCCGCCGCCGGCTCGTGTCAGTTCGCGCAGGAAAGCGGCATCCATCCGGGTACGCACCACCCGGCCTGCGGCGTCGCGTTTGGTGCCGCCACCGGGCTGCGGGATTGTGCTTCCTGCGGTAGTACCAACGCCTACAGCGTGCAGGATCATGCCGGCTGAACGGGCTGTTTGGGCTTGTGCGAGCGCGTTTTCTCCAAAATTTTCTCCGTCGGAAATCACGACGAGCGCCCGACCGGCGGCAGCGTTCGACTCAAACATCCTGCCCGCCGATTCGATGGCAGAAGCCGGCGCAGTACCCTGATTGGCAATGAACTCCGGGCCGGCGTTTTGTAAAAAAACCGAGAGCGCCTCATAGTCGGTCGAGAGCGGCATCTGGGGAAAGGCTTCGCCGGCAAAAAAAACGAGGCCGATGCGGTTGCCCTCCAGCGCCTGCACAAGTTTTTGGGTAAACAATTTGGCCTGCTCCAGGCGGCTGGGCGCCACGTCGCGGGCCAGCATGCTGCGGGAAATATCCAGCGCCAGCACAATGTCGGCGCCCTGCCCGGTGCCGGCGGCTGTTTTGGTCGCCTGCCTCGGATTGGCAATGGCTAAAACCAAAAGCGCCAGTGCCACACCAAAAAGCAGATTTTTAAACCAGAACCGCCGTACCGAAAACCCCAGCAGCAGCCGTTGCGCCAGTTCGGGCGCTACGAGCAGGCGCAAGGTGCGCTGCCGCCACCGCCAGTACACCCACAGCAGGAAAGCCTGGAGCGGAACAACCCAGAGCAAAAAAAGCAGGTCGGGATTTTCGAAAGTCATCCGTGCAGTTTTGAGTTTCGGGGTTTGAGTTGCCTTGGCAGAAAACGCCTACAAGTAGTAGGCAAGGCGCAGCGAGAGCATGTTGAAGGCGCCGCGGGAATTTTCCTGCCGCCAGGCATTGATCTTGGTGTCGAACACCGAACCGTTGTCCTTGGTCAGGTCGGTGAATTGCTGCTGAAAAACCAGGCCAATCACAAACGAGCCGCCACCGGAGCGCTCCAGTTCGGCGGAAAGCCCCAACTGCCACGACAGGGAGATGGAAGAAGTTTCGTTGACAATGTTCTCGTCTTCTGTTTGGGCAGGTGCTGCGCCGCGAATGTCGCCAACTGCACGGGTGCGAACACCCAGCAAGCCACCGCCGTCAATGTTGATGCGGATATCCATGTCGCCTGCCCGGGCGATTGGTTCAAACCGGATACGTCCGCCCAAAGGAATTTCCAGATACGTGACATGGTACGTCAGACGGGAGTCGCGTGGCAACGTATCCAGCACGGGTGTGCTCAGGTTGGTTTCGGGCCAAAAGACGCCTTGCTGGTGGCCGTTGAGCAAGGTGCCACCCTGATTCAGACCGAGGCCGAGGCCGGTCACGAATGCTATGCCGCCATCGGTTTTTTTCAAATTCGGAAACTCCAGTTCCGCTCCGAATTTTAACCCCCAGTTGGTACCAACCCCTTCGATGGATTTGTCGTCGGTGCGCATCCACGACCAGGTGGGCGACACCTGAAATCCGGCGCGAATACCGCCCTGCGCATGCAGGGTCGCCTGAAGCGCCAATAAAAAGCCGAAAGCCAAAACAATTATTCGCATAACGTGTAGTTCTTTTGCGTGTTAAAAAATCAGGGTGTCGTTTGTGGAGGATGGGACACGCGGGAACCAAAATTCGCGCCCGTTTCCCGGCGCTAAAATCGCAGAATTTTTTCGTTGAACTATGACCAGGCCGTTTATTTCCGTTTTTGCAGTTGGTATTTTGACCGGGGCTGCTTTTTTCACCTCCGGCTGCGGCAGCGATACTGCCGACAAGGCGCCCGACGTATCGCACATCAACGTGCAGGTCAATATCCAGCGTTTTGATCAGGACCTGTTTGCGCTCGACACGGCCAATCTTCAGCCCGGACTGGAACAACTGTCCCAAAAATACCCGGACTTCCTGCCTTTTTTCCTCACCGAAATCGCGCACGACCAAACCAATCCCGATGAAACGCCGCTGGAAGCCATTGCCGGGTTTGTGACCGCCCCCCAGGTGCAGCGACTCCGCGACTCCTGCGAGGCCGCCTTCCCCAACCTCAACCGGCTGAACGGCGAACTGGAACAGCTGCTGCGCTACTACCGCTATTATTTCCCCAACCGCCCCTTGCCGCGTTTTGCGACCGCCGTCACCGAGTTTGTAGGCGACGCCTACGCCGTGAACGACAGTCTCGTGATGATCGGGCTGGACATGTTTCTCGGAGAAAATTTTTCCGGGTACAACCCCGACTACTTTCCGCAGTACCTGCGCCGGCAGTTTGCCCCGGAATACATGCCCACCAAAGTAGCGCTTGCCCTGAGCAGCCGGCTCGTCGGGCCGCCGCCGGGCGAACGTATTCTGGACTATATGGTGAACAACGGCAAAATCCTGTACGTCATGGATTTGCTCTTGCCCGAGGTGCCCGACAGCACGTTTATGGGCTATACCCGGGAACAACTCGAAGGCTGCTATGCCAACGAGCAGGAGGTATGGGCACGGTTGTTGGACTTGAACGTGCTCTACCAGCCGCTCAACAACAAAAACCAGAAGATCGTGATGCCCAGCCCGAGTACCGACATCGTTTTCCAGGAATCGCCCGGCGAAGTAGGCAACTGGGTGGGTTGGCAAATCGTAAAAGCCTACATGAGCCGGTATCCGGAAACCTCCCTGGAAGACCTGCTCAAACAGCGCGATGCGCAGCGGTTTCTGGAAAAAGCCAAATACAAACCGAAGCGTACCAACGGATGAACACACTGATTTTGGCTGCTGATTGTTGGCTGCGGGCTGTGGGCCGATTCCGGGGCGCCGGAATTGGTCTTTCCGTTCTGTTGCTCGCAGGCGCCTCCCTGCGCATGTCCGCGCAGGACCCGATCCGGTTCGAGGCGGAAGGCCCGGCGAAGGAAGTCGCCGAGGGCAGCCGTTTCGAGGTGTCGTTTTCCCTGAACAATGCCACGGCAAAGCGCTTTGTAGCGCCCGATTTCAAAGGAGTGCGCGTCACAGCCGGGCCTTCCGAACTGCGCAGCGCAGGTTTTGTCAATGGAAAATCGTACAGCCGCCAGGCCTGGACCTACGAACTGGAAGCCGGCGCGCCCGGCACATACACGATCGGCCCGGCCATGGTGCAAACCGCCGGCCAAACCCTGCGCAGCCAGCCCCTGACGATCCGCGTCGGAAAAGTCAAACCTGTAAAAAACAAAAAACCGGCTCCCGGCTCCGACGACCGGCTGTTTCTCAGCGCCGAACTGGACCGCGAATCGGCACTGGTCGGGCAGCAGGTGCTATATCAGGTGAAACTGTACACACAGGTCGGCATAGCCGAGTACGATATTCTGGAGCTACCGCAGCCCGAAGGCATTTTCACCCGCGAGCGGCGGCGCTTCGACACCCGCGTGCAGTATCAAACCGTGCGGGGCAAAAAATACGCCGTCCGCATCCTGTACGAAATGGCGCTTTTCCCACAGCAGCCCGGAGTGCTCGCCATCGGCCCCGCCCACGTGCGGGTAGGCGTGGAAGCCGGCGGCAGCGGGCTGCGCGCCCTGATGGGTTCCGTACCGATGCTGCTGCAAACGCCACCGGTGACGCTCACCGTGAACGCGCTGCCCGACCCCGCACCGGACAATTTTACCGGTGGCGTGGGGGCTTATTCCTGGAGCGTTTCGGCAGACAAGTCCTCGCTTACCACCGACGATGCACTCACCCTGACCGTGAACATCGAAGGCAACGGCGACCCGCGCAGGTTTTCCAACCCGCGTTTCAACCTGCCCGACGGTCTGGAATGTTTCGAACCCAAAGCCCTCGAGCAGGAAGAGTACGAAACCGGTGAGCAGTATGTGCATGCAAGCAAACTTGAGTATGTGATTTTGCCGAAACAACCCGGTTCGTATACATTGCTGCCCGAAATGGTGGTGTTCGACCCCGACAGCAACACATACCGAACCCTGCGCAGCGCCGTACCCATTCAACTCACTGTAACACCCGGCCCCAACTTCGGCAAAAGCGCAGCGCCCGTAGACACGGTTGCAACCCCGGTTGCCCCGCGTCCTGCCTTTGATTTGCTCTGGAAACAACTGGCGCCCTGGCTGCCGACCGCTGCGCTATGGGTATCCGGCGCGGGTCTGCTTGCCGCCTTTGGTCTCTGGTTTTTCCGCCGGAAAAAACAACGCCCCGCTTCTGCCCCGGCATCAAAACCGGAAACCGG
>JAEUUV010000048.1 GCA_016787285.1 Saprospiraceae bacterium
CATCAAAAATCGATTTTTGGAGCCTCTTTGATACTATCGTCCACCCTCAAGCATCAGGCTGCGGAAAGTTCCAAACCAACAAGTGGGCCGCCTGAAATGAAAAAGACCGCCTCATAAGTGCGACTTATGAGACGGCCTCTATCGCTACCTGAATCCACAGCCATGTTCACCACCCGCACCTTTCTCTTCGCCCGCGCCTTGATGGCACTCAGCCTGCTTCTGCTGGGCTGTTCGCTGTCGTGGTTTTTGTGGCGGACATACGCCGAGGAAAAAGCGGCGCTTTCCCGCGAGGTGAGTTATGTGTTCATTAATACCATCCGGAACATCGAAGGGGGATTGCTGGACAAGCTTGTGTTCCGGCGGAATGCAGCCGATGGACACCCCCTTCCGAATTTACCTCAAGTGTTTGTGACCGACTCGGTGAAGATCATGACCTTCGTGGGGCGTGATGAACAGGTGGTGGATACCAGCGGCCGGAATCTGGAAATCCGCGTGAGCCGAACCGGCGGAGATGAAATGCCCGCCAGCGAAATCCAGGGATCAATTTCCATGTTCATTGCAATGGCCGGCGACAGCATGGTGCGCGGCCCCGGACATCTGATGGACACGGCAGCATTTCTACCGCGTCTTCGCAAAGAGTTTGACTATGCCCTGGCCGCCGCCGGATTACCCGTGCAACACCGAATCAGTCGGGTTGTGGACGGGCAACCGGAAACGCCCCGGGTGTTGCGCTCGGGCCTGTACACCGACCTGGCCAACGGCGAGCGCTACGGCGCCGAACTGAGTGGCTACGAGCTGTTTTTGGTAAAAAAAATGCTGCCGCAAATCCTGTTTGCGACGCTCTTGTTCGGCTGTGTGGCGCTGGCTTTTTTCTTTGTTTTCCGCGCTTTCCGCGCGCAAAAACGCCTCGCCGACCTGAAAACCGAATTTGTGCAGAACATCAGCCACGAACTGAAAACGCCCATCGCTACCATGAGCGTGGCGCTCGAAGCGCTGCGTAATTTCGATGCCCTGAAAAATCCCGGCCAGACAAAGGAGTACCTCGATATTTCCCAACTGGAACTGCAACGCCTTTCCCTGCTGGTGGAAAAAGTGCTGGGCATTGCCCAGATGGAGCGTGCAGGCGCCGTATTGTCCACGGCAGTTTTTGATTTCCGCGATCTGACCGAAGAAGTGCTTGCAGCCTTGCGGCCCCGCATTGAGCAGGCCGGCGCGAGCGTGGCGCTGGAAACGGATGGCGCGAGTTTTCAGGTCAATGGCGACAGGCTGCACTTGGCCGGCGTGTTGTACAACCTCTTGGACAATGCGCTGAAATACGGCGGAACTCCGACCACTGTTCGTGTACGCCTGTATTCCGAACCCGGCAAACTTCGGCTGTTGGTTCAGGATGACGGCCCGGGCATCCCTCCTCAGCACCGGGCGCGCATTTTCGAGGCGTTTTTCCGCGTGCCCTCGCAAGCCGGTCACCAGGTAAAAGGCCACGGCCTCGGCCTGAGTTATGCTGCCAAAGTAGTGGAACAGCACGGCGGGAAAATTATGCTGGACAGCGAGCCGGGTCACGGCGCTATCTTCACCGTCGAACTGCCTGCACATGCCTGAGATCAAAGTGTTGTACGTAGAAGACGAGCCGTTTTTGGCCAAAATCGTGCGCGAATCGCTCGAAAGCCGCGGACTTGAGGTGCGGCACCTGCCCGACGGGCGCGGCGCCGTACAGGTTTGCGAACAGTTTGCCCCCGACATTTGCGTGCTGGACGTGATGCTGCCGTTCGACGACGGGTTTACCGTGGGCAAAGCCATTCGCACGCGGTTTCCGCAGCTGCCGATCATATTCCTGACCGCCAAAGACCAGACGGAGGACGTGCTGGCCGGTTTTGCCGCAGGCGGAAACGACTATGTGCGCAAACCTTTCAGCATGGAGGAACTCATCGCCCGAATCCACAACCTGCTGCGCTTGCGGGCAGGCGAAAAAAATGCCGCCGTGGCAGTCGAGGTGCTGCCATTGGGCCGGTTCCGGTTTTTCCCGCTGCGGCAGGAATTACAATTCGGCGACCAAACCCGCCGCCTCTCGCACCGCGAAACCCAACTGCTGGACATGTTGTGCCAAAATGCCGGCCAACCCGTGCTGCGCAAAGATATCCTCGATGCACTCTGGGGCAACGACTCCATCTTCAACTCCCGCAACCTTGACGTGTACATCACCCGCTTGCGCGAGTACCTGCGCGACGACGAGCAGGTGGAGATCATTACGCTGAAAGGGGTGGGGTACCGGTTGGTGGGCGCGTAGGGTCAATGGCGACTATCCCTCGTAGGGTTAATGGCAACGCGGATTACACGGATTTTGCTGATATCCACAGATTTTTTTAAATCCGTGGTAATCTGCGTTGATCCGTGTAATCCGCGTTGCCATTGTTGCCGCGCTCGGAAAAATCCGCGGGCATCCGAAACATCCGTGTAATCCGCGTTGCCATTGTTGTCGCGCTCGGGTGTTCACAAAATCGCCCGGCTGCGCCGCAGTTCGTCCCGGATATTTGGCTTGAGCCGGTCGGCTGCTTGCATCAACATATCGCTGTCGGGCGGGAAGGGTAGGGGGCGGTTGCCGATGCGGGCGCGGGAATCCTTGGTGAGGGCACGCTGGTCGCCCCGGAACGTGGAGGCGTAGTGCTCGAACAGCACCTCGGTGCCCACATCGCGGACGTGGACGCGGGCGCTGCGGGTGGCGTCGTAAATTTCCAGCATACCCGTCAGGCGCGCGGCCTTGGTCTGGAACGCCTCCAGCACTTCGGCCCGGATACGCAGTTTGCGCGGGCGCTTGATGTCGTTGCCGGCGGTGTCTTTTTTCACGTTTCCACGTTCGTCGAGCACGTATTCCCAGCCATCTTCGATTTCCTTCTCGTCGGTGTAGGTGCGTTCGCTGACGCGCTCGGGGCTGATGTCAATTTGCCGGATGTTGAACACCACGCGGTAATCCACCGGAATTTTGGGGTCGGGTTTGAAGTGGTAGGCTTTCCAGTCGCTGTCGAGGTCGGAAGCGCCGAAGGCGAGCACGCGGTCGTTGAAATCGCGGGGCAGGATTTTATTGCTCTCGTTGCGCACCTCGAACAGGATGTGCGTGGTGCCGAGGTTGACGGCGTCGCGCAGCAGCAGGTCTTTGTTTCGGTAAGTTTTGAAATAGCGGCTTTCGAGGTCTTTGAGCAGCCGGTGCGCGTTGCGGGCTGCCTGCCGGTCGCCGCGTTCGGCCTGATTGATCAGGTCTTCGGCACACACGTACAGGTACTCGGCGGCCTTTTCGCGGCTTTCGGATTCCAGGCGGGCAATGTCCACAAATTCAATTTTGGCGCGGTAGCCCTCTTTGGATACAAGCGGGAGCAGCGGAGCAACGAGGTTTTGGCGGCGACTGATCTGACGGTGAATGGTGTTGATGCGTTCCCAGTTTTCAGGGCGGTCTACGGCGGCGAGGTTGCGGACGGTGTTCAGGTCGCGGGCCTGCGCTTTGGAGAAGGCAAGTTCAAGACCCCGCACGATCTCCGTTTTTTTGTTTTTTTTGCCGCGCAATTTGTCCACGGCAAAGGATACGGCCCCGTCGTAGTCGCCGCTTTCAATCAAATCCTGCGTGGAGCGGCAGGCAGGCAGTATAGCGACAAGGGCAAGGAGCATAATCAGGGCAAACGGGAGACGATTCATAACCGACATGGCTTTCGTTTTTTCTGTTTTGTCAAATTTGACCGCAAGTTCCGTCGCCGGGATGCAGGCCGGTTCTTAAAAAATGTTAGGGCGATTTGAAGGTTTGTTAAAAACCTGAACGGCTTTCAAACGCCCGCAAACGAAGTTTAAAACACCGCATGGAAAAGATAACTGAAAGTCCCTCGAAGTACCGGAATCTGGAAAACCTGAGCACCGGCGAACTGTTGGCACATATCAATTCGGAAGATAAAACCGTGCCATTGGCCGTAGAGTGGGCGCTCCCGCAAATCGAGGCGCTGGTGGAGGCCATTGTGCTGCGGATGCGCGAAGGCGGACGCCTTTTCTATATAGGTGCCGGTACCAGCGGACGTCTGGGAATTCTGGATGCCTCCGAAATTCCGCCAACCTACGGTGCCCCGCCCGGCTGGGTGGTCGGCCTCATCGCCGGGGGCGACGGCGCCATTCGCAAGGCTGTGGAAGGGGCGGAGGATAGTCCGACACAGGCCTGGGAAGATTTGGCTGCGCACAGTGTGGATGCGCAGGACCTGGTAGTGGGCATCGCGGCATCGGGCACCACGCCGTACGTAGTGCATGGCCTTCGCGCCTGCCGGGAGCGCGGCATTGCCACCGGTTGCATTACCTGCAACCCGGGAGCACCTGTTCTGGCCGAAGCGGATTACCCAGTGCTGGTGGTGACAGGGCCGGAATTTGTGACCGGAAGCACCCGCATGAAAGCCGGGACTGCACAAAAACTGGTGCTGAATATGATTTCCACCTCCGTCATGATTCGCCTCGGTCGCGTGCAGGATAACCGGATGGTGGATATGCAATTGAGTAACAGCAAGTTGGTGGACCGCGGCACCCGAATGGTCATGCAGGCCACCGGGCTGGACTATCCGGCTGCGCAGCGCTTGTTGCTGGAGCACGGAAATGTACGGGAGGCCGTGGCGGCGGTAAAAGTGTCACAGAGGCTCACAGAGTAACAAGAGGCTCACAGAGACTTTTGCCGACTAAGAGGGGACGGATTCCTGCGGAATGACAAATAACTCTGTGTCCTCTCAAACTCTGCGAGCCTCTGTGACACTAAAAAAACTGCACGCTAAACTTTTTTAAAAAAACTTTTGGAACCCCTTTGGAAAACCGGAGTGCGTGTACTTACCTTTGCAGCCGCTTTTCGGGCAGGGTATCCAAATCAAATTTGGCAGCGCTGAAAAGCAAGTCACCTGACACAAAATTATTTTCCAAGGTAATGAATCAGAAAATTCGCATTAAACTCCGGTCTTACGACTACAATCTGGTGGACAAGTCCACGGAGAAGATCGTCAAGACTGTGCGTGCGAGTGGGGCCGTTGTTACGGGGCCGATTCCGCTGCCGACTGAGAAAGAAATTTTCACCGTGCTGCGCTCGCCGCACGTGAATAAGAAAGCTCGGGAGCAGTTCCAATTGCGCACCCACAAGCGCTTGATTGAAATTTACACACCGACACAAAAGACGGTGGACGCCCTCTCCAAACTCGAACTCCCGAGCGGCGTTGACATTCAGGTCAAGCTCACCTAACTCGTACATTTTCGGATTCAAGGCGGTTGTTTCCGGCTTGCGTCAAAGTGTCTCTGAAACGAAACAGGGTCAACTGATGCGGTCGAAAGCGGTTCCGATAAAACGGAAAGACGCTTTTCGTCATTTGCCGCCACCCGCTTCTCCCGAAAAAAATAAAAACACCAATCGTTCAACTATAAAAATCGAACTACCGTGAACGGTCTGATTGGCAAAAAAATAGGCATGACCAGCATCTACGACAAGACCGGCAAAAATGTCGCTTGTACGATCATTGAAGCCGGCCCATGCGTAGTCACGCAAGTGCTTGACGAAAAAACGGACGGCTACTCGGCCCTCCAATTGGCTTATGGCGAACGCAAAGCGTCCAAAACGCCTAAATCCATGGCCGGCCACTTTGAAAAAGCCGGTACGGAACCCAAGAGCCAGGTGCTCGAATTCCGTGACATGAACCTCTCCAAATCGCTGGGCGACACCATTACCGTGGAAGAAATCTTCCAGGAAGGCGACAAAGTGAATATCGTCGGCACTTCCAAAGGTAAAGGCTTCCAGGGGGTTGTCAAACGCCACGGCTTCGGCGGTGTCATGCAGCAAACCCACGGCCAGCACAACCGTTTGCGCGCCCCCGGTTCGCTCGGTAACTCCTCGTTCGCTGCCAAAGTAATGAAAGGCATGCGCATGGCTGGCCAAATGGGCAACAAGCGTGTGAAAGTACGCCGCCTTCAAATTCTCAAAGTTTTTCCCGACCAAAACATCTTGCTGATCAAGGGCGCAATCCCCGGTCACAAAGGCGCTTTCGTCGTCATTGAAAAATAAGGTACCTGACGTTTCTAAATCCGGTTCTGAAACATGAAACTCGAAGTATATAACATTAAAGGTGAAGCCACGGGCCGCTCGGTTGAGCTCCCCGACGAGGTGTTCGGCATCGAACCGCACGAACACAGCGTTTGGCTCGACGTGAAGCGCTACCTCAATGCGCAGCGTCAAGGCACCCACAAGTCCAAGGAGCGCAGCGAAATGAGCGGCTCCACGCGCAAACTCCACCGCCAGAAAGGCACGGGTGGTTCGCGTAAGGGCGACATCAACAACCCCCTGTACCGGGGCGGTGGCCGCGTGTTCGGCCCGCGTCCGCGCAATTACGACATTCAGGTAAACGCCAAGGAAAAGCGCCTCGCTCGCCGCAGCGCTCTCTCCGCCAAGGCGCTGGCCGGAAATATCGTGGTTATCGAAGATTTCTCCTTCGACCAACCCAAAACCAAAGCCTTTCAGGCAATCCTTCAGGCGCTGAAAGTGGCCGACAAAAAGCCGCTCACCGTGCTCGGCGATTACGACAAGACCCTGTACCTGTCTTGCCGCAACATTGAGAAAGCCGATATCGCTCCGGCCCAAGACCTGAACACCTACCGAATCATGCGTGCGGGCGCCCTCGTGGTATCCGAAAGCGCTATTGCAAAAATTAAAGAAGTCTGCGAATAATCATGGCCAAGCAAATCTTGATCAAGCCGCTCATCACGGAAAAAGCGACCAAACTCGCGGACAAGCGCAATACGTACGTCTTCGTGGTGAACAAAGACTCGAATAAAATCGAGATCAAAAACGCGATCGAAAAACTGTACAACGTCAGCGTAGACAGCGTGAACACGGCAATTATGCCGGGCAAACCAAAGTCGCGCAACACCAAGTCAACGGTTGTCCGCGGTGTGAAGGCTTCCTACAAAAAAGCCTTTGTAACCCTCACGCCGGGTGAAACCATCAACATTTTTGGAGAAGAATAAAATCAGGATATGCCAGTTAAAAAATTCAATCCGATCACGCCTGGCCTGCGATTCCACATCGCAGTAACCAAATCGGAACTGACGAAAGGTGCCGAGCCTGAAAAGTCGTTGCTCCTCACCATGGGCAGCACCGGCGGACGTAACAGCGACGGTCGCCGCACCATGCGCTACCGCGGTGGTGGCCACAAACGCCGCTACCGGATCATTGACTTCAAGCGCGACAAAGAGGGCATCACGGCAACCGTGCAGTCCATCCAATACGATCCCTACCGCAGCGCCTACATCGCGCTGGTAGAATACGCCGACGGCGAAAAACGCTACATCCTGGCGCCGAACGGTGTGACGGTTGGGCACCAAATCATCTCCGGTCGCGGGGTTGCCCCTGAAAACGGCAACTGCCTGTACCTCGCCGAAGTACCCCTGGGCGCTTTTGTCCACAACATCGAAATCCGTCCCGGTGCAGGCGGTGCGCTCGTACGCAGCGCAGGTGCCAGCGCCACCATGATGGGTCGCGAAGAACGTTATGCCGTGCTCCGTATGCCCTCGGGTGAGGTGCGCCGCATCCTGCTTAGCTGCAAGGCCACGATGGGTACGGTCAGCAACCCCGACCACAACCTCGAAATCATGGGTAAAGCAGGCCGAAACCGCTGGAAAGGCCGCCGCCCGCGCAACCGCCCCGTTGCCATGAACCCTGTGGATCACCCGATGGGTGGTGGTGAGGGCCGCGCTTCGGGTGGACACCCGCGGAGCCGCAAAGGTCTGAAAGCCAAAGGCATGAAGACCCGTAGCCTGACCAAAAAATCCAATGCTTTGATCATCAGTCGCCGGAAAAGCGGCTCGTCTAAATAAACATGTTTAGCGTTTTGAATACTGTCGTACCGACAAAACTCAAAACTCAAAACTCAAAACTCAAAACAAGGTATGCCTCGTTCGCTTAAAAAAGGCCCGTACGTGCACCACGCTTTGATGGACAAAGTCGCGAAGGCCAAGCAGAGCAACAAACGTCAGGTGATCAAAACATGGAGCCGCGCTTCCATGATTATCCCGGACATGGTTGGCGAAACAATCGCCGTGCATAACGGCAAAACGTTCATCCCGATTCTTGTCACCGAAAACATGGTCGGCCACAAACTCGGCGAGTTTGCGCCTACGCGCAACTTCCGTGGCCACGCCGGAAACAGAAAATAAAATTTAGCGATATGCGCTCCTCAGTTGCTCGGTTAAAATCGCTTGCAGCACTCGTAGATCGCAACTCGTAAATCGAAATTCGTAAATCGAACAATGGAAGCAGTAGCAAAATTGCGCAATTGCCCAATGTCGCCGCGTAAGATGCGCCTCGTCGTGGACAATATCCGCGGCAAACGCGTGGTGGATGCCCTGAGCATCCTGCGGTACACCAACAAGGAATCCGCCGTCTGGCTGGAAAAACTCCTCCTCTCCGCAGTGAACAACTGGGAACAGAAAACGGAAATGGACGGTGGCGCAGACGACTACGATCTGTATGTCAAAACCGCCTTCGTAGATCCGGGGAGCATTATCTACCGCTTCTTGCCGGCGCCGCAAGGCCGCGCGTACCGCGTGCGTAAACGCCGGAATCACGTAACACTGGTTGTTGCAAACCGTATTAAACTCGAAGACGAAGAATAAACCCGCTTCAACGTAAATCTACAATCACTCAATAAAATGGGTCAAAAAGCAAATCCGATTGGTAATCGCTTAGGCATCATCCGCGGCTGGGACTCGAACTGGTTCGCCGACAAGGACTACGGCCTCAAAGTGGTGGAAGACGAAAAAATTCGCAACTACCTCCGCGTCCGCCGTCCGAAAACCGCAGTTGCCGATCCGCGTGACCGAAACAAGCCGATGCAAAACGGTATCAGCCGTATCGTCATCGAACGCACGCTCAAGCGGGTTACCGTCACGATCCAAACCAGCCGCCCGGGTATTATTATCGGTAAAGGCGGTAAGGAGGTTGACCTGATCAAGGAAGAACTCAAGGTCTTGACCGGAAAGGACGTCCAGATCAACATATACGAAATTCGCAAACCGGAACTGGATGCCAACATTGTCGGCGAACAGATTGCCAAACAAATCGAAGCCCGTATCAACTTCCGCCGTGCCGTTAAAGGCGCTATTCAGGGAACGATGCGTGCCGGAGCCGAAGGTATAAAGATTCGTGTAAGCGGTCGTCTCGGCGGCGCGGAGATTGCCCGCACGGAAGAATACAAAGAGGGCCGCACGCCCCTGCACACCTTCCGCGCCGACATTGACTACGCGCTGGTAGAAGCCCTCACGGTGTACGGAAAAATCGGCATCAAAGTGTGGCTCTTCAAAGGCGAAGTCCTGGTGAAACGCGAACTGACGCCTTTTGCAAGTGTAGAAGGCGGCGAACGCGCCGGTGAACGTGGTGGCGAGCGCGGTGATCGCGGTGATCGCGGCGGCGAACGTCGGGGTGATCGTGGTGAACGCGGCGGTGGCCGTGGCGAACGCGGTGATCGCGGCGGCTCGGGAGATCGTCGCGGTGGCGGCGGTGGTGGAGATCGCCGCGGTGGTGGTGGAGATCGCCGCGGTGGTGGTGGCGCCGGCGCCGGTGGCCGCAGACGCTAAACACAGCAACAACCTGACGGTGCAAGCGAAAAATTTAGAGTTCAAAAATCCCGCGATGCACTGTACCTTTGCAGCCGTTTTTCAAAAAAGCGGTTCTATAGAACACAAAATATTGATTGACAGTTTTTTAAACTTTTCATACGATGCTTCAGCCTAAACGTCAGAAATATCGGAAGCAGCATAAAGGCCGGAATACGGGTTTGGCATTCAAAGGCAGTTCGATCAATTTCGGCACCTTTGGCCTCAAATCCATGGAATTTTCCCGACTCACCAGCCGCCAAATCGAGGCAGCGCGTATTGCCCTGACCCGTAACATGAAACGGGAAGGCAAAGTCTGGATCCGTGTATTCCCGGACAAACCGATCACCACCAAGCCTGCCGAGGTGCGTATGGGTAAGGGTAAAGGTGCGCTGGATCACTACGTGTGCGAGGTACAACCCGGACGCATGTTGTTTGAGATCGAAGGCGTAAGTCAGGAATTGGCATACGAATCCCTGCAAAAGGCCGCGCAAAAACTGCCGATCATTTGTAAGGCCGTCACCCGGCATGATTTTGAAGGATAAGCCACAAAACCATATAAACTTTACGCGAACACATGGCAAAGGAAAATTTGCAACTGGACACGATGGAGATTCCCGACTTGCTGGCGGAAATCACCAGTATGCAGAACGAATACCAGCAGATGAAATTCGACCATGCAATACGGGGATTGGCCAATCCGCTCGAAATCCGTCAATTGCGTCGCAAAATTGCCCGCTTCAATACGGAAGTTCGCCAACGCGAACTGGCCGCTATGGCGCCGGAGCAGCTTATGATGCGCACCAAAATAGTCGAACGTCGCCGTCGCCAACGTCGTTAATTGCACTTAGTCACATCAATTGAATAATGGAAGTAGTCAGAAATCTTCGGAAGCAAAAAACAGGTGTTGTCGTGTCCAATAAAATGGACAAGACCATCGCGGTCCAGGTGGAACGCCGCCTCATGCACCCGCTCTACGGCAAATTCGTGAAGCGCTCCAAGAAGTTCTTCGCACACGACGAAGAAAACACCTGCAACATTGGTGACAAGGTGCGTATCATGGAAACCCGCCCCCTCAGCAAAATGAAACGCTGGCGCTTGGTGGAAATACTCGAACGAGCAAAATAATCACAATTGGCAGGAAGCAAACGATGAACGACCCCGGTCGTTTCAGTTCGCCACCCACCGTCAACCGAATAACAAGTCATGATTCAGCAAGAATCTCGTTTAAACGTGGCCGACAACTCCGGCGCCAAAGAGGTGCTCTGCATCCGGGTGCTTGGCAGCACACGCCAGCGCTATGCGGGCGTCGGCGACAAGATCGTGGTTACCGTAAAAGACGCCACTCCCGGCGGCCTCAAAAAAGGTACGGTTTCCAAAGCGGTCATCGTACGTACCCGCAAGGAAATCCGCCGTAAGGATGGATCGTACATCCGTTTCGACGACAACGCCGTCGTGCTGCTTAACGCCGCCGACGAACCGCGCGGCACCCGTATTTTCGGACCGGTAGCTCGCGAATTGCGCGACAAGGATTACATGCGTATCGTATCGCTCGCACCGGAAGTGCTTTAATTCGAAATCATTACATCAACATGGCTACTCAGCAACAAACAAAGCGCCACCAGCCCAAACTGCACATCCGCAAAGGCGACACCGTCATGGTGATTGCCGGGGATGACAAAGGCAAAACCGGTGCGGTCATCCAGGTGATACCCGCCAAAATGCGGGCTGTGGTGGAAGGTGTCAACATCGTCAAAAAGCACACCAAGGCTACGCAGGATTCGGAAGGCGGCATTGTGGAAATGCCGGCGCCCGTGCATGTGTCCAACCTCGCCCTGCTTGATCCGAAAACCGGCGAAGCAACCCGCGTGGGTCGCCGCCTGGAAAACGGCGAATGGGTGCGTTATTCAAAAAAATCAGGTAATATCATCTAGTGATGGGATACGTAGTTCGTCTTAAAGAAAAATACAAAAAAGAGGTTGTGCCTGCACTCATGCAGCAGTTCAACTACTCCAGCGTCATGCAGGTGCCGAGACTGGAAAAGATTTGCCTCAACCAGGGGATCGGCGCAGCAACCGGCGATAAAAAACTCGTGGACAACGCAGCTGCGGAGATGACTATCATCGCCGGCCAGAAAGCAGTCCCGACCCGCGCACGCACCTCGGTGTCCAACTTCAAACTGCGCGAAGGCATGCCGATCGGCGTGCGCGTCACCCTCCGCGGCGAGCGCATGTACGAATTCCTGGACCGCCTCATCCACATCACCATGCCTCGTGTACGCGACTTCCGCGGGATCAACGACAAAGCCTTCGACGGACGCGGCAACTACAACATGGGCATTACCGAACAAATCGTGTTCCCGGAGATTGACATTGACAAAGTCAGTCGAATCGCCGGTATGGACATCACGTTCGTCACTACTGCAAACACCGATGCAGAAGCCTACGCACTCCTGAAGGAAATGGGCCTGCCGTTCAAAAAACAAAGCTAAGCGCCAATTCTGAAATTTTCAGCGCAACGCATAAACTTGACTATCTGACAAATGGCAAAGAAATCCGTCATCGCCCGCGAACACAAGCGCGCCCGCATGGCCGCCAAATACGCCGAGCTCCGCAAGAAACTCAAAGAAGCCGGCGACTACGATGCGCTGGATAAACTCCCGCGCAACGCAAGCCCCGTACGCCAGCACAACCGCTGCCTGCTCACCGGGCGCCCTAAAGGCTACATGCGCAAGTTCGGTATCTGTCGCGTCAAGTTCCGCCAGATGGCCGTCGAAGGCAAAATCCCCGGCGTAACCAAAGCCTCGTGGTAAGCCCAACACGGAATCACTCAATCACTCAATCACTCAATCGCTCAATAGAATGCACGTCACCGATCCGATAGCAGATTATTTGACCCGCATCCGCAATGCTCAGATGGCGGGCCATCGCATCGTTGAAATTCCGGCCTCCAAGCTGAAAAAGCGCATGACCGAAATCCTGTACGACCAAGGCTATATTCTCAAATATGCCTTTGAAGACGACAGTGCGACATACAAACAAGGCGTTATCAAAATCGCCCTGAAATACGACCCCGTCTCCAAGCAACCCGTCATCCGGGAGCTGGTACGCGTAAGCCGTCCGGGCCTGCGCAAGTTCTCCGGAGCCGGCAGCATCCCCCGCGTCATCAACGGACTGGGAATCATGATCGTCTCCACGTCCAAAGGCGTGATGACGGACAAACAAGCGCGCGAGCACAACGTCGGTGGCGAACTGCTCTGCTACGTCTGCTAATATTGAGTTTGAATTTTAAAATCTAAATACGGAGAGATATGTCCCGGATTGGTAAAATGCCGATTAAGCTGCCCGCTAAAGTTGAAGTGACGGTGGCATCCGACAATACGGTAACGGTTAAAGGCCCGAAAGGTACCTTGTCCCGCAAAGTTGACCCCGATATCAAGGTGTCGCTCGAAGACGGCGAGGTAACCGTAACCCGCCCCACCGACCAAAAGCGCCACCGCGCTATGCACGGCCTGTATCGCGCCCTGCTCAGCAATATGGTCACCGGCGTAAGTCAGGGTTTCGAGCGCGAAATGCAGGTAATCGGTGTAGGTTTCCGGGTAGAAAACCAGGGCAACCTCGTCACCTTCATGCTCGGCTACTCGCACCCTGTGATCTTCGCGGTTCCTTCCGAGATCAAAGTGACGACCGGCGCCGAAAAAGGTCTGCCGCCTTTCATCAAACTGGAATGCCACGACAAGGAGCTGCTTGGTCAGGTTTGTGCCAAAATCCGTTCCTTCCGCAAACCGGAGCCTTACAAAGGCAAGGGTATCATCTTCAAAGGTGAAATCCTGCGCCGCAAAGCCGGCAAAACTGCAGGCGGCAAATAATCACGTTCGCAATTAACGTACGGCTTCGGTCGGCAATCGAAGCCAAAAAAGTATAGCAACACAATGAAACGTACCAGAAATGCAAGCAGAACGCGCATTCACCTGCGCGTCCGCAAAAAAATAAAAGGAACGCCCGAGCGCCCGCGCCTGAACGTTTTCCGCTCAAACAAAGCCATTTACTGCCAGATTATTGACGACCTGAAGGGCCATACCCTCGCCGCCGCCGATTCCTGGGAGCAAAAAGGCTTCAGCGGCAACAAAACAGAAATGGCCAAACAAGTGGGTAAAGCGCTTGCGGAAAAAGCAAAGGCAGCAGGCATCGAAAACGTGGTATTCGACCGCGGCGGATACCTGTATCACGGTCGCGTAAAAGCACTGGCTGAAGGTGCACGCGAAGGCGGTCTTAACTTTTAACAGAAATACCTCAGGGCGTCGTATCAATCGGCCCCGATATTCAACGTATATCAAAAATGGCAAAGCAAGAAGTTGACAAGGTAAAGGCCGCGGAAACGTCCGAAATGAAGGAAAAACTCGTTTCGCTCAACCGTGTGGCTAAAGTTACCAAGGGCGGTCGCACGTTCAGTTTCGCTGCTGTGGTAGTGGTCGGCGACGGTCACGGCACAATCGGGCATGGTCTGGGCAAAGCACGTGAGGTTTCCGAAGCCATCGGAAAAGCCGTCAAAGACGCCGAAAAAAATCTCATCAAGGTACCACTGCTCAACGGCACGATCCCGCATGAGGCGCACGGCAAATACGGCGCCGGTAAAGTGCTGATCAAACCCGCCGCACATGGTACGGGTGTAATCGCCGGCGGCGCTATGCGTGCCGTTCTGGAAATGGCCGGGGTTCAGGATGTACTGGCCAAAACCCAAGGATCTTCCAACCCCCACAACGTGGTAAAAGCCACTATTGACGCCCTGCATAGCCTGCGTAGCCCGGCTGAAGTAGCCCGTCAGCGTGGAATTTCGATGGAAAAACTGTTTAACGGATAATATACCATGAGCAAGGTCAAGATCACCCTCGTGAAAAGTCCCATTGACAAGCCCAAGCGTCAGAAGCTGACGTTGAAGGCTCTGGGCTTCCGCAAAATGCACCAAACCGTTGAGCACGAAAACAACCCGCAAATCCAAGGTATGATCCGGGTCGTGCAGCACCTCGTACAGGTCAACAACGACTAACTCGTAACATTCATCGCAAACACGACGATATAATGGAACTCGGTAATCTTCGCCCGGCCCAGGGCGCCGTCAAAACGCGTAAACGCATCGGACGCGGTACAGGCTCCGGACACGGCGGTACGTCCACACGCGGCCATAAAGGCGACAAGTCCCGCAGCGGATCGCGTCGCAAGCGCGGCTTCGAAGGCGGTCAAACCCCTATGCAACGCCGCTTGCCCAAGCGTGGCTTTAAGAATATCAATCGCCTGGACTTTATCCCGCTCAACCTCGGACGCCTTGAGGAGTTGGTGCAGAAAACTGGCCTGAATACGTTTGATGTGCAAGCTCTTCTGGATGCCGGTATTGCCAAACGCACCGATAAAATCAAAGTGCTGGGCCATGGCTCGCTCACCGCAAAAGTGAACTTGACGGTTCATGCTATTTCTGCTACTGCCAAAGCCGCTATCGAAGCGCTTGGTGGAAGCGTTCAAATCGTCTAAACATTCGCCGACGTAATGAAACTGATTTCGGTTTTCAAAAATATCTGGAGCATCAAAGAACTCCGGGACCGCATTCTCTACACCTTGGCGCTGTTACTCGTATACCGGGTCGGCACATTCGTGGTGTTGCCCGGTGTTATTCCTGCTGCCCTGGAAAAAGCCAGCGCCGACCGCGGCGCCAATGATCTTCTTGGACTGATCAACGTGTTCACGGGTGGCGCTTTTGACAACGCAGCCGTGCTCGCACTCAGTGTGATGCCTTATATTACAGCATCCATCATTGTGCAATTACTCGGTTTTGCCGTGCCGTATTTTCAGCGGCTTCAAACCCGCGAAGGTGAAAGCGGTCGCAAACGCCTCAATCAGATCACCCGCCTGCTCACGGTGGCAATCAGTATGGTTCAGGGCGGAGGCTACCTTCAGTTGCTGTCCGGCATGAATGCCGTTTCCCCGAATATTCCCGAGGGCCTCTTCTGGTTCTCCAATATCATTATCCTGACTGCCGGTACCATCTTCTGTATGTGGCTGGGCGAACGGATTACAGACAAAGGCATCGGTAACGGCATCTCCATGATCATTATGATCGGCATCATAGCACGCCTCCCGCAGTCTTTCGTATTTGAGTTCCAAAAGCTGTTTGGTGACAGCCAGCTATTGCTCTTTGTGGTGGAATTGGCCTTTCTTTTCGTGGTGGTGCTGGCTACTGTGCTGGTTATTCAGGGTGTGCGCCGCATTCCGATTCAGTTTGCCAAACGGATGGTGGGACGTACCGGCGGTTCGCTTCCTCAGTCCAGTGCTCGCGATTACCTGCCCCTCAAAGTCAACTCCGCAGGTGTAATGCCGATCATCTTCGCACAGGCGCTGATGTTCCTGCCCGCTACGGCAATGCAATACATCGGAGGAGAGGAAGGAGCCGCTGCCGGCGGGCGCATCCACATGTTCAATGATATCTATTCTCTCGGCTATAACCTGGTGTTCTTCCTGCTGATCGTCATCTTTACCTATGTGTACACGGCGCTGATGATTAACCCCACTAACTACGCCGAGTACCTGAAACGCAGCAATGCCTTTATCCCTGGTGTCAAACCCGGAGAAGCAACAGCATCGTACATTGAGAACGTAATGACGCTGATTACTCTCCCCGGTTCGATTTTCCTCGGTCTGATTGGTATCCTTCCGTCAATTGCCGCTACGCTTGGCGTCAACCAGCAGTTCGCACTCTTCTTCGGTGGCACCACGCTGCTAATCATGGTCGGGGTTGCGCTGGATACTCTTCAGGTTATCGAAAGTTATTTGTTGACAAAGAAATACGACGGCTTGATCAAGTCCGGTCGCATTCAAGGGCGCTCTACGCAGGGCCTTCAGATCGGGCAGCCGCAGTAAATATTGTCATGGGTCTTTTCAGTACTGGTTCGGACGGGAAGAAAGTCTTTTACAAGACTGACGACGAAATCGAAATGATGCGTCAGGCCAATCTGGTGGTTTCCAAAACACTGGCTTATGTGGCGAGTATTTTGAAACCAGGTATTACCGGACGAACTATTGACGAAAAAGCCGAAGAATTCATCCGCGACCACGGAGGTCGTCCAGCCTTCAAGGGCTATAACGACTTCCCCAGTTCACTTTGTGTCTCTTACAATGACATTGTCGTGCACGGTATACCCAGTGCGCGCGAGTTTCGGGAAGGTGATATTGTTTCAGTGGATTGCGGGGTGGAACTCAACGGCTATTTCGGAGATGCGGCTTTTACGTTTGCTTTCCAAGACGTGCCCGAACCGGTAATGGAATTGCTTCGCGTCACGTACGCGTCGCTTTACAAAGGGTTGGAACAAGCCGTAGCCGGCAAACGAGTCGGCGATATCTCGTTTGCCATCCAGTACTACTGCGAACGCGAACATCCATACTCGGTTGTACGCGAACTTGTTGGCCATGGCGTCGGGAGATACTTGCACGAAGACCCGGAAGTGCCCAACTATGGCAAACGCGGCAAAGGCCCGCTGATGCAAAGTGGGCTGGTACTTGCCGTTGAGCCCATGATTAATCTCGGACGCAAAGAGGTTTTTCAGCACGAAGACGGCTGGACAATCCATACCCGCGACCGGAAGCCCAGCGCACACTTCGAACACTCGGTGGCTGTACGAAAAGAGAAACCTGATATTTTGTCTACCCATGAGTACCTTTTGGAAGAGATAAAAAATAATCCGGAACTGAAAGAAGTTTTGCCGAAAAATTAGAACTTTGCAGCCCCAAAAACGGGGGTGTTTTTTATGGCGAAAGAAGATTTGATCAAACAGGATGGCGAAGTAACCGAAGCGCTCTCCAATGCCAACTTCAAGGTACGGCTGGAGAATGACCACATTATTTTGGCTACCATCTCCGGCAAAATGCGAATGCACTACATCCGGATACTTCCGGGCGACAAGGTTTCAGTGGAAATGTCCCCTTACGACCTGACGCGCGGGCGTATAATTTACCGCTACAAATGACCCGTAAAAGCCCCGGCGATCAAACTAACAGAAACTGAAATACTGAAATTATAGCCGTCATGAAGGTTAAGGCATCAATTAAAAAGCGATCCGTGGATTGCAAGATCGTTCGACGCAAGGGCAAGCTCTATGTGATCAACAAGAAAAACCCGAAATTCAAGCAGCGTCAAGGTTAACATTCAGTTTTGAGTGTTGAGTGTCGAGTTTTGAGTTACAACTCAAATCCCACTCAAAACTCAAAACCCAAAACTCATAATTCAATTATGGCACGTATTGCAGGTGTGGACTTGCCACGGAACAAAAGAGGGGTCATAGGTTTGACCTACATCTACGGTATCGGCCCGTCGAGCGCCGAAAATATCCTGTCTAAAGCAGGTATTGATCTCAGCACAAAGGTGGATCAGTGGACGGATGACAATATTAAAACCATCTCCCGAATCATCGCCGATGAGTATAAAACGGAAGGCCAGCTTCGCTCGGAAGTCCAGCTTAGCATCAAACGTTTGATGGACATCGGTTGCTACCGGGGGCTGCGCCACCGCAAAGGTTTGCCTTTGCGTGGCCAACGCACCCGTACCAATGCACGTACCCGCAAGGGCAAGCGCAAAACGGTGGCCAACAAGAAAAAAGCAACGAAATAACACCGGCCCCTTGGGGTGTCGGCTGGGGCAAACTCGGGCTATTCCCGCTTGTTTCCGCACGGCAACGGACAACAAACAATACTTTTACCTTACGATAAAATGGCAAAAGGAGCAGCAAAAAAAGTTGTTAAGCGTAAAGTCAAGATCACGCCGGAAGGAATCGTGTACATCCAGTCCAGCTTCAACAACATCATTATCTCCATTACGAACAAGCAAGGCGAAGTGGTTTCCTGGTCTTCTGCAGGTAAATCCGGCTTCCGCGGATCGAAAAAGAACACCCCGTATGCCGCTCAGGTGTCGGCAAATGACGCCGCCAAAACGGCATTCGAGGCTGGTATCCGTTCCGTAGAGGTGTTTGTGAAAGGGCCTGGTTCGGGTCGCGAAGCCGCTATCCGGGCAATTGACCAATCCGGCATCAAGGTAATGGTTATCAATGACGTAACACCACTCCCACACAACGGTTGCCGCCCGCCCAAACGCCGTCGCGTGTGATGGGCGTTTGTGTTTTACGCACGTGCTTCTACGTTGATTTTTCAAAATTGCATTGACCACATTTTCATACAATGGCTCGTTATACTGGACCAACCACTAAAAAATCCCGTTCGTTCGGCGAATCGATTTTTGGGTACGATAAATACTTTGAACGGCGCAAATACCCGCCCGGCCAGCATGGACAATCGAAAAAACGGAAAACCAAATCCGACTACTCGACCCAGTTGTCCGAAAAGCAAAAAGCCAAGTACACCTACGGTGTGCTGGAACGCCAGTTCCGTCGTACATTCCACAATGCTACCCGCCGACACGGCGTAACAGGTGAAGTGTTGCTTCAACTACTCGAAGCACGTCTGGACAACACGGTTTTCCGTTTGGGTATATCCCCTACCCGTCGCGGCGCCCGGCAATTGGTCGGCCACCGCCACATTACGGTCAACGGCAAAGTGGTCAATATCCCGTCCTACTCCCTCAAACCCGGCGACATTGTAGCGGTACGCTCCAAGTCGAAAAACATGGAAGTCGTCTCCATGCACGCCGGATCGAAAACCAATGACGTACGCAAGTTCGGCTGGTTGGAATGGAACCCCGACAAAATGCAAGGTACCTTCCTGGCTTACCCGCAACGGGATCAGATCCCGGAGAAAATCAACGAACAGTTGATTGTCGAACTTTACTCGAAATAGTACTAGCAACCACATATATGAGTATACTCAATTTCCAGAAACCCGACAAAATCCTGCTCCAGAAAGCCACCGATTTCGAGGGCACTTTCGAATTCAAACCCCTCGAGCCCGGATTTGGTCAAACTATCGGCAACTCGCTACGCCGTGTGCTGCTTTCCTCTCTGGAAGGCCATGCAATCAGCGCCGTGCGTATTGGTGGTGTGGATCACGAGTTTGCCACCATCCGCGGCGTTGTGGAAGATGTGGTGGACATTGTGCTCAACCTCAAACAAGTGCGCCTGAAGCCTGTTGTTCAGGACGATAAAGGCCAGCCCGAAAAAATATACCTGACCTTCAGCGGACGTGAAGAATTCCGCGCAGGTGACATCGAAGAGTTCACCAACGTGTTCAAGGTGATGAATTCCGACCTGCTCATCTGCCGCATGGAACCCGCCGTCACGCTCGAACTTGAACTCACCATCTCCAAGGGCCGCGGCTACCAGCCCGCCGACGACGGCGCCCCCAAGGATGCGGTGATCGGTGTTATTCCGATTGATGCGATTTACACCCCCATCAAAAACGTGTCCTACAAAGTGGAAAACACCCGCGTGGGCCAACGTACCGACTACGAAAAACTGACCATTGACGTTAAAACCGACGGTACCATCCACCCGGAAGAAGCCATCCGCGAAGCCAGCCGTATCCTGATCCAGCACCTGATGCTGATCACCGACGATAACATCACCTTCGACACGCCGGCCAGCCGGGAAGAAAATGTGGTGGACGAGCATATCCTGCACATGCGCAAATTGCTCAAAACCTCACTTGAAGACCTTGACCTCAGCGTGCGTGCCTACAACTGCCTCAAAGCAGCCAAAATCAACACGCTTGCCGAATTGGTCAAATACGACACCCATGAACTCCTCAAGTTCCGTAACTTCGGCAAAAAGTCGCTCGTAGAAATTGAAGAACTTTTGCAGGACAAGGGCTTGACCTTCGGCATGGATCTGGCCAAGTACAAATTGGAAGAAGAGTAATTCAGTTTTGAGTTTTGAGTTTTGAGTTTTGAGTTTTGAGTTTTGAGTTGCGAGTTTTGAGTTTTGAGTTGCGAAATGCAAGACTTGGGCTTTGCTGAATTTTCTGATTGTTTATACGCACCATTTTTTCACAAGTGTAGTAACCGTTGAGCGTCGGCATTTCGAGTGGGTTAACTCAAAACTCAAAACCCACAACTCAAAACTGTCCGACCGCCCCGGTGCTGCCACCAGCATTTAGGTACCTATCATGCGTCACGGAGACAAAGTAAACAACCTCTCGCGGACGGCTTCTCACCGCCGCGCCCTTCTGGCCAACCTGGCCATCGCGCTCATTGAGCACAAACGTATTTCCACCACGCTCGCCAAGGCAAAAGCCCTGCGCCGCTACGTGGAACCACTCATCACCAAGGCAAAAGACAACACCACGCACTCGCGTCGTGTAGTGTTCAGTTACCTGCAAAACAAAGAGGCCATCAAGGAACTCTTTAGCACCGTTGCTGAAAAAGTCGGTGAGCGCCCGGGTGGCTATGTGCGCGTCATCAAACTCGGCTTCCGCCGCGGCGACGGCGCCGAAACGGCCCTGATCGAACTCGTGGATTTCAACGAAACCTACAACCCGAACGCCGGGAAGGTCAAAAAGGCCAAGAAAACGCGTCGTGGTAGCGGCAGCGGTGCTGCGAAGAAAACCGAAGAAACGGCAATTGCAGCAGCAGCACCGGCACCTGAAGTAGAAGAAACAGTGGAGACTGTTGCCGATGAAACTGCTCCTGAGGTAACCGCTACCGAGGAGGACAAAAAAGAAGATGCCTAAGGCACCTTGCCTTCTATAACTGACCTATTGCAAAAGCGATGACCCGGTGTTCCGGGACATCGCTTTTTTAGTTGGCCATATTTCAAATTCCCATTACGTCTATTCCTCGAAAAACCGGATAGCACGCTCCTGAAGCGGCCGCAACGGCCGCGAGTTTTCGTGCATGACTGCCTCGAAAAGTTGGATTTGTGCCGGGGATGCTTCCACGGGTTGTGCCAGGACGTACCAAATGACGTTTTGGGTACAGGGCGGCGTGGTGAGTGAGCCGGGATAGGTGTAATAACTCCGGTTGGGCGGCAGCACATCTGCGGGGTTGTATTCTTCAGATGACTTGTAGTGCGGGCTGCTGCTTGAAGGCAAATGATCCATGAATGCACTCAGAAATGCATTTTCCGCCCCTTCTTCAAACAACACGCCTACGACCACACGATTTCCCGTAGCGGGATGCTGATGCACCAAATGTAATTCCAAGGGGGTATGGATACCCTCGATGGCGTGCTCGCTGTGCGTATGGAAGTGGAACTGGAGCAACTTGTACGTCTCGCCGTTCAGGTTGAGTGTGTTGTTGCCTTTTTCCGTATCAAACTCAATGGTGTGCCCGTTGAATTCAATATCGGTTTCAAGGTTGGTGTATTGAAGCGATAGCGCCGACAGCGACGGGTCGAACAACGCTCCTGTAATATTCACGGGAGACTGGAAAATACCACTACAATCCGCATAGTCGTCGCAGAGCGACATCCAGTGATCGGGGCCGGCCACGCCTTCGTACTCCCATTTTGTGCATACATCGTCTGCGGGTTCGTCGTCTTTGCAAGAGTAGGCGAAGATGAGCAGCAATGCGAGCAGGAGTGGCTGCCAAATCGTGTACGTGCTTGTGAATGTACGTGTTGTCATACGGTAGAAAAGTATTTTAGGTGAACAGAATGAACAGGAAGCAAAGGTTTCCCCGAACCAAGTGATGTTTTTCGGCAAATGAGTAGATGTTTTTAGCAAAGTGCCGGGGAGAGATGGGGCGGTTATTTGCACATCAGACCTTCCAGGTTTTCAAAACCTGGAAGGTCTATCACGCCTTGGTAATCCGAAAGGTTAGGCTTACAGTTTTTTCCCGTCGCTGGTCTTGCTCGACCAAACAGCCTTGCCGGCGGCATTGTACATCACCAGCGCGCCTTCGTTCTCAAGGGCCATGCGGACGGGTTTCCAATCAGCAGAGCCGTACTTGGCATCGTGGAATACGTGTGTACCCGTTGCCCAGACGGCTTTGTTGTTGCGGTCGTACACTACGAGGTGCCCATCGGTTTGCATATCCAGGCGGCAACCGGCGCCGGTGGTAACCATGCTGCACCACACAAAGCGGTCACTGCTCGTATAGATGCACAAATTACCGTCGGTTTGCATTACGAGGTAGTGTGACTTGTCCGGGGAGTATAGCCGCTCGGTTTCCTTCAGACTTTTGCCCAGGGCCAGGGTGGACGTGGATGTCGTCGCCACATTCAACGTGCCGGTTCCGCAAAACTTTTTGGTGGATTCCGTGCCCCAGGCCAGCGAGACGGGTTTGGTCAGATCAGTTTGTTTGATGGTCCAGGTTTGTGCAGGGTTATTTTTCCCGATTCCACCTACATTGGGGCAGGTGACGCATGTTCCATTCGTGATCTCCAGATTTTGTTTGGCAAATGTGGCGCCTTCGTTCCAATCCAATTTGACGGTGATATTGCCATTGTCATTTGAAACCACAGTAGCCTTTGCGCCTGTTTTGCTGCCGGTACAGGACAAAGAATTTTGCGCGTAAGTCAATAAAGGAAAACTCATCAGGAGGACGAACATCAATTTAATCTTGTGCATGGTTGCTAAAATTTATAAATTCTGATCGCCTACTCTTAACCGGATTTTCGGCTTTCTCCGGTCGCTAGGGAAATTTTGCTCCCCCGAACGACAGGGCAAAAGTGTCCACCTCTTGAGTGATTTTTCCCGTCAAGTTTGTAGCATTTTCCATCAAAATGAAGACGAAAAGGGCAAAAAGGGCTGAAAAAGTCGCGTCACCTACACCTCCGAGGGCAACTTTCCGAACCGCTGCCGGAATGCCCGCGAAAACGAACGGGCATCGTCGTAGCCTACCCGGGTGGCTGTTTGCGCGACCGACATGCCGCCCTGTTCTTCCAGCAGGCGGCGGGCTTCCGTCAGGCGCACGTCAAGCAGGTACTGTACCGGCGACAAGCCCGTCAGGCGTTTCAACTGGCGAAGTAAGGTTGATTCGCTCATCGCGAATTCAGTTGCAATGCCTGATACGCTCAGCGTATTGTTGGCAATATGATTCCGGACATATTGTTCAAACCGCACCAGCCATTCCTGATCAGAATGTGGTAAAGGTTTGGTAATTGCCTCTGTTCCCGATGCGGCGGCAGTGGCTTCCTCCCGGCGGATTGCCTGATTGCTCAATAAATTTTTGATGCGCACCAACAGTTCCTCCTCGTCGAAGGGCTTATGCAGGTAGTCGTCCACGCCGATGCGCAGCGCCTTCAGTTTGTCCTGTGCCTCTGCCCGGGCAGTGAGCATGACGACCGGGATGTGTCGCGTGGCATCATCAGATTTGAGTTTTTCGAGCAACTGATAGCCGTCCATGACGGGCATCATAAGGTCGGAGAGAATGAGGTCGGGGAATGATGAATGAGGCGTGAGGAGTGATGAATTGGCTGCAACTTGTTTGGTATTCATTTTTCTGCATTCAGCGTTCATCATTAAATCCAGCGCTGCCTGTCCGTTTTCAGCGGTAATGATCCGGTATTTTTCCTCCAAAACAGACCGGATATAGTCCTGAAGTGCGAGGTTGTCCTCCACAACGAGGATGGTGGGTTTTTCTTCCCCCCCGGTATGGCCGGAAACTGATTTTCCCGGCAAGGCCGGGGTTTCGCTGATCAAGTCATCCTGAAGTATTGGTGAAACCGGAGTTTTTACAGCCTCAGTTGCCGGGGCAACCGGAAATGCCACCCGAAAAATGGAGCCTTTCCCCACGGTACTTTCCACTTCGATGGTACCCCCAAACAGTTTGGTATACTCCCGGCAAAGCGCCAGTCCGATGCCTGTGCCACCTTCGGCGGGTTTTTCAGGGCGAGTAGTTTGAAAATAGCGGTCGAACAGGTGCGGCACGTCGTCGGGATGGATGCCGGGCCCGTTGTCGGCTACGTGCAAGTGCAGCATAGCGCTTTTGAGCGATACGGTCGTTTCGATGCGACCGCCTGCAGGTGTGAACTTGAAGGCATTGGCAAGCAGGTTGAACAGAATTTGGCGGAATTTTTCCTGATCAAGCAGTATTGGCGGTGTGTTGTCCGGGGGCAAATGAACAGAAAAGCCGATATTCTTGCGCTCTGCCATAGACTCAAACTGGGTCGTATAGGTGCCGATGAAAGCAGGCAACTCGGTCGGCTTCAGGTATATTTCCAGTCGGCCCTGTTCCAGTTTGCGCAAATCGAGGATATCGTTGACGAGTTGCTCCAGTTGCTTGCCGCTTTGGCGCGCCATCTGCAGCATACGCGCTTGTTTGTCTGTCAGTTGCCCTTTTTGCAGCAGGGTTTGTATAGGGCCGAGCAGCAGGGTAAGCGGCGTACGTAGCTCATGTGAGACATTGGCGAAAAAGCGGGACTTGGCCGCATCGAGGGATTTCAGTTGGTCGGCTTGCTCGCGGGTTTTTCGATTGGCTTGCTGCAGACGGACATAGTTATAGGCGAGTACAATCGAAACCAGCAGGAGTATGGCGAGCAGCAGGGTTACGAGCCGGCTTTGTTTTTTTTGGGTCTCAATTTGCCTGCCTTGCTCCTCAATTTGCCAATTTTTTTTCAAATCGGTGTATCGGGCATCTGCAGCCGCTATTTTTTCATAATTCAGGGCCTCGAGGTAAGCCAGTTGCATCTCAAAGCCTTTTTGGATGTAGTGCAGTGCCGTCGGGCGACGCAAGGTGCGATAAATTTCACCCCGGAGTTTGTAGGTGCCGGCAAGCAGATACAGATGGTCTTTTCCTCCGGCTTGCATCGCTTTTGCTGCTGTCTTGAACGTGGAATCGGTGTAGGCCAGCGCTTCCAGGGGACGGTTTTGCCCAAAATGCAGGTTCGCTATGTTCTGGAAAGTCCCGCACATTGCGGAGTAATTCCCTGCCTTGCGGTACCGCTGTATGGCTGCGTGGAAATGCGCCAGCCGGGCAGGGTAGTCCCGCAGGGTAAGGCCTAAAAGCAAGTGCCCCTCGCCTTCCTCGAATGCCTGCCCAAACTTCGGTGCGGTGCGCAGCACTTCCCGGGCATAATACGCCGAAGAGTCCCTGTTGCCGAACATCCGGTGCCACGACGAAATCCGGACGGCAAAGCCGGGGTAGAGCGTGTCCAGCCCATGTGCCAAAATAGCACGCTGTGCCAAATGTAACTGGATGATGCTCTGTTCGGGGCGGTTGATTTCTTCATACAGGGTAGCCAGCACGCGGCAGGCTTCAGCATATATGTCCCATGCTTTTTTAGCCTCACTCAAGCGCTGAACGCGCAACAGCGTCTGGAGTGTGGTACTGTCCCGGTGTTTTTGCTCCAGCGCCGAAGCAAAAACTAATTGCGCCCGGAGACCCAACGGCGAGTCGGTTTGGCCGAGCGGACGCAAGTGGTACAGCAGTTTTTCCGAGAGGAGAAGGGCGCTGTCCAACTGGCCGGCAGACAGGTACGTTGTCGCGCGTTCGAGGTCGGTCAACCGGTCGGCATCCGGTTGTGCCTGAAGATGCCCGACACTCCAAACCCAAAAACAAACGAGGACAACTGCCCGTTGGAATAGTCCTTTCGTAGCCAAAGCATACATGGCTGCAAAAGTAGTGTGCAGGGGAGAAACCCTTGCCGGAACCAATGGCTTTCCTGTCATTGCGGGGTGGAGATTTCTCCAACAGCATTGTTCCAGACCCGTCGTCCGGTGGCGCTGTACAGTACAAGCAGGTTCGGCTCCAGAACCAGTTTGACAGGTTTCCATTCGGCTGTTTTGTATTTTTTACCGCCCAGAAAAGCGTGTGTCCCCGAGGCCCAAACAGGTTGGAACAATGAGTCATACAATACGAGGTTGCCGTCGTCCTGCATGATCAATTCATAACCGGGAGTCGTGCGCGTGGTCTTTGCTGTCCACAGGCGCCCGGAAGTATTGTACAAAATAAACTCCCCGTCTTCCGTGAGCCGGGCGCCAAGCCCGGTTTGATCGCCGTCCAGTAACAGGCCAAAACCGCCGGACCACAGGGATTGGCCGGGGTAGAGCACATTTTTTTCGTCCGTATCGGTGGAGTGGGCGGCTTGAACCGAATTTCCCGGCTCTTCCGTTGTGACAACGTTCTGCTCTTTCGATGCGCCCTGCCGGCAAGCCATTAACCAGCAGAGCAGCAAAACAAGGGAATAATGCAGGCTGACGGGTAGTCGGATGTTGTTGGTTGTCATGCCTCGGTACGTTTTTTAGCGGCCTCTTTTTTCGAGCAGATTCATATCGGATGGCCGCGGCAAATAACGGCTAAAAATTCTGGAATTGACTTCGGATTTTGCCCCTGGGCCAAAACAATACCGTCCTGCCCGGAAAAACACCCGGCAGGACGGCATCACTCGAAACTCGAAACTCAAAACTCAAAACTCAAAACTCAAAACTTAAAACTCCAACTGTACCCTTGCCCGAATACCCCACTCGGCCACGTTGGGGTGGTTGAGGTAACTGAGGCGGCGTACATAGTCCACACGGAAGATTTTGAAAATATTGCCGATGCCTACGCTGGCCTCCATGTAGGGTTTGCGCTCCAGCGTGTAGGTGAGCGGCACTCCGTTGGGGTCGGTGGGGAAGTGCAGCAGGCCGTTTTCCGCCGTAGGGCGGTTGCTGTCGTCAAGGCCGCCCCAAAGGGCTTTGAAGGTGAGCATTTCGCGCCATTTCAGGCGGTTAAACAGCGGGATGCGGTTGAAAAAGAACCCGCCGAGGTTGTAGTTCACCGTGACGGCGGCGTATTTGTCGCTGACGAATTCGAGGAAGTTCATCAGGTTGTACGACTCCGGTTGGTAGGAGTACGTTTGGTTGGCGCGGTGCATGGTGAGCAGCGGGAACGGCACGGTTCCAAAAGTACGCCCGCCTTCCAGCACCACCTGCGCCCAGCCCAACGGTGCGGTAAAAAAGTACTTGGAGGCTTTCAGTTGCACCACATTGTACGTGTACTGGCCCTGAAGCAGGTTTTTGTCGCCGTGGGTGTAGTACAGGTTGAAGATGGGGTAGCGGTTGATGATGGGCCGGCGGTAGTTGGCGCCCTGGTAAAACTTCTCGTTGGGTGCAAAGCGCAGGTGTACGCCGAATTCGGTCGTGCGGATGTCGGGCAGCACGTCGGGCTGTTCCGGGTTTCCATAGTGGAAACGCAAGGCGCCCGCCGGTTCCTGAATCTGGTTTTTGAACGAAAACGTGTACGACAGGCCCGATTGGCTTTCCTTGATGTACTCGGCGCCGATCACCTGTTTGTAAATCATCTTGTCGTTCACGCCGCGCTTGAAGGAGAGGAAAAAGTTGTCTTCCTGCACAAACTGGAGGGACTGGCCGGGTATCTGGGCCTCGTCGTGGAACCACAGGCGCACTTGATTGATCGGGTATTTGCGCACCTGGTTGTCGCCGAACGAATACGTGGCGCCGAAGTAGGTTTTCCAGCGCTCGTCCTTGAAACCGTAGGCCGCATATCCTTCCAGCAGCAGGTTTTTGGAGAAACGGGCGTTCGTGCGACCGCCGAGTCGCGCCCTAAAACCTTCCACCTCGTTGAAACTGTAGAATGTGTTGACCGGCCCGATTTCCACGCCGCCGATGTCGTGGTAACCCTCGAAAAAGATGCGGGCCACCATCAAAAAGCGTTTGAAAGGGACGTGGTTGTTCAGGGTGTCAATAGTGTGGCGAATGCCTTGCTCCCGGGCGTTGAGCGATACATGCCGGTTTTCCACCCAGAATTTTTCGGAGAACTGGGCGGGGTTGTCCACGTAAAATACGTTGCTCGGGAATCCAAAGTACTGGTCGGGCAGTGGCTGGTTGAGCGTGTAGTTCCGGTACGAACTGCTCTTTCGACCGACCAGGCCGCGCATGGTGGAGTCGCGTTTGAACCCGAAATGCATGACTACTTCGTCCTGCACCAGCATCAGCCGGCGCGTGGTGCCGATGACGGAGTCGGTGCTTTCCGTCCAGTCAAATTCCTGATGCACGATCATGCCGCCCACCCAGTTGATGTTGGCTTCCTTGGGTACCGTCAATTCCACTTTGCGCACGGCATACGTGCCGTCGAGTGCGATCCAGAGACTGCCCTCGAAAGCCCGGTCGCCCCGGGAGCGCGGCGCAAAGTACAGGCGCACCACCTGTGCGTCGCGCAGGCGGGTGGTATCCTGGATGTAAAAGCGGTAGATATTGGGTGCTATCGGCGCCAGGGGGCTGACAAACTCCGACGCGGCAATGTTGATCACGTTGTCGTAGATGTCCACGTCCTGGTACAGGTTCTGGACGTACCCGGCAATACCGTCTTCATCAATGAAGGCAGGTACGGGCGTGTTTTGCTCGCCCTTGACGAAGAACTTTTCGGCGCTCGGGTTTTTGCGGTAGTACACGTCGGCGAGGCGTTCGTACAGGTAGAAGGGCAGGCTGACGACGCCGTTCGCGCTGGTATCGGCGTTGTCGAATACGAACTTCAGGTTGCGGAACAGGATGTTGTTGCGCATCTTGTCGTCCACGTTGTTCAGCGAAAACTCCGCCTTGTCGTACTGCTCAAAACTGTAGAAGTCCAGCCCCTCGCGGCGGTTGCGTGCTTTGTTTTCGATGACGTTGCGGATCAGTTCTACTGCCGGGTTGTCTTTGTTGCGGTATTTTTCATTGCGGATGACAACCTCTTTTAGCGTCTGCGAGCCTTCCTGCATACGCACCACCAGGTTGGTGTTGGCCTGGCCGGATTTGAGGTCAACAAACATAGGCTGATAGCCTACGTATGTGATTTTCAGACGCTTGGCAGGCTCTTTGATTTCGAGGCTGAACCGGCCTTCGACATCGGTGCGGGTTCCGATCGTTTTGTCTTCAAATTGAACGGTAGAGTAGGGGAGTGCCTCGCCGGTGGCGGCATCAACCACCATGCCCGAAGCGCTGGTGGCGGTTTGCGCGACGGAGTATCGGGCATTAAGCAGGAAGGCGCCGAAAAGGACGGGAAGGACGATTCGTTGAAGGAACGGCAAGCAAGAGGTTTTCACAATTTTGGACATGAAATACGAATGGATAGTTGTTCTGAATGGGCGGGATTAAAAAAACGGTTATTAGACGGCTTTGGGTGACCAAAGGTGGCAGCCTCCCTTCGTCTGACTACATTTCGTCGTCTGACGAATATGGACTCGTGGCGCACTTCCCACTCGTCAGACGACGAAAAGTCGTCAGACGAGGCCGCTGCGCAGGTATGCGAGAATCGTTTCCGGCACCACTTTTTTGCGTTCATCTACAAATTTGGAAAAGTCCTCGTCACTCATTTGGTGTTTCATTTTCAGGATATTCATGCCGAGGAACGGGAACAGCACCAGCGCCATCAGGTTGGCTTCCACCTGGCGGGCATCCACCGGACGGATGTGGCCTTTGGCTGCCTCTTCCTCCAGTTGTTTCCGGAAGCCGTCGGCGGGCTGCATAGCGCCGGCTTGCTGCATGGCCTGGCACATCGGGGCGTGTTCGCCGCGCATTTCGCTGAGGATAAAAATCGGCAGCATCGGCGCCCGCTTGAGCAAATCCGTGATTTGATCCACGAACTTGTAAATTTTCACTTCGAGCGGTAAATCATCGTTTAAAATTCCGGCAATCGGCACAAAGGTTTGCGCGAAACTCTCCTGAAAAACGGCCTGAAACAGGTTCTCCTTGCTCCGGAAGTAGTAGTTTACCAAGGCTACATTTGTTTCGGCGCACTCGGCTATGTCGCGCGTGGTGGCGCTTCCAAACCCCTTCTCCACGAACAACTTGCGCGCAGCCTCCTTGATTTTGTCTTCTGTGCTGGGGGCGTTTCTGGTCATTGATTTCAAAATTTGCCGCAAAGGTATTCAGGTCGCAAGTAATTCGCCAAGTGCTTTAAATCTTATTTTTAATCATTTGCTTAATGTTTGAAATTGAATGTTCCACCAAGTGCTTTTTCCGGCGGCGGTTAAAATGTGGTGCTGTTTTTGTACAAAGAGCAAAAGGCCTGCACCCCAAAAAAAAATGTCTTTCCCATGCAACTTTGAAGACCGAATCGCCTACATTTGTGCTTTGATTACAGCCTTTTCAAGGTTCTTTTTTTAATCCGGAAGTCAAACTTGTAATTCTCATGAAAGTTAACTGTCTGATCAACAGGGCAAGTTGCCTATGATTTATACGGCGTTGAACGCGGGTACACCTGCGTTCAACGCCTCTTTTTTTTGTCAAAATAAAAATCCACGTTTTATTCAAAATCTGTACTCATGAAAAAGTTTCTACTCAAAACACATCTCGGCGCCCTGCTTACCGTATGTGCATTTGCGTTTGGACTGAATTTGACCGTGGCTTCCGCCCAAATGGTCAATCCTTCCAGTTCCTCCCAGAATGCCAAGGTCAACTGGGTTGACGCAGCCGATGCCATGACGCGTATCAGCCAGGAAATCAACGCACTGGAAGGCTATCTTCAGGGCAAAACAGCCGACCCGCTGGACTACAAACTCAAGTACTACAACCTGGTGTACCAGTCCATCGAATCCGGCGAAACGGTTCCCCGTTCCGTTGACCTGAACTACATCCTGTTTGTTCCGGGTTTTACCGACAACCCGGATGTGGAAATTCCGAACAACCTGCCGCTCCCGATCTGGCAGTCCTACTACTCCAGTTTAGTGGATTTGCTTCAGAAGTAATGCCGCGGCGCGGTTTTCTTTATCCATCATCATCAAAATTAATATTCTCATGATCACGAAATTTACGCAAAGCATTTCTTTGGGTGCTTCGCAGTTTGTCACCAGGTGGATCGTGGCATTGGCGCTGCCCTTGCTGGTTGCCCAAACGGCTCAAGCCCAGTTGCCCTATCAGGCTACGGTTTGCAACGATCCTTATGTGCAAGCATTTGGCCAGGCAGGTACCACTTTGCTGGGCTCGGGCGACGACGTTATTTTCACAAACGTCGCATTGCCTTTTCCTTTCCTTTTTTACGGTACCAATTATACTACGGCCAACATCGGCACGAATGGTTTTATGTTGCTCAATCCGGGTACCAACCGGGGACTTGGCAACGCCAACCTGCCGACCGCCATCGCCGGCGCCTGTTTGTACCCGTTCTGGGATGACCTGGACATCAACCCGGCCACTACACCTGGTGCCGGTGTGTACATCCGTACCGACGGTGTGGCGCCCAACCGCATTTTCACCATCGAATGGTACAATGCCGGGCACTTTGCCGACGTAGCCAACCAGGTGATTACCTTCCAGATTCGGCTCTTCGAAAACGGTAACCGTATTCAATACAAATATTTCGACACGGTATTCGGCGGCACACAATCCGCATTCGACAACGGCCTGAGTGCAACGGTCGGTCTCGAAGGCCCGCTGCCGGCGCCGCGCCCATTTACACTGGTCGGCTTCAACACGGCATCTGTGACCAGCGGCCAGTGCATCGAGTTCGTTCAACCGGCTGCCTGCAACCCGATTGCCGGCCCGACGCTCAACCTAAATACCACAACCGGCCTTTGTGCATCTAATGCAACCATCACATTGCCGACATTTAACCCTGCCGGCTGCGCTAACGGTACTGCCACAGGACTTCGTTACAGCGTAAACGGAGGTGCATTCATAAACCTTACGTTCCCGCTACCGGCATCCATCACGATCAACGGCTTGCCGAAAGGGGCCAATGTGATTTTGTGGCAAACCTATACGATCCCTGCCGGTCTTATTGCCGGCCAGGCAACTCAGATCGTCAATGTGGTGGACAACGAACCTCCCGGTCTGGTTTGTCCGGCAAATATTATTGTCAACCTGAATCCCGGCGAATGCTGCCGGAACATAACCTGGCCGGTACCGGTAGCTACCGACAACTGTCCGTTCCTGATCGGGCCGTTCACCCTGAATACGATCAACTCGGGTGGCAATGTCAACTCCTCCGGCGGTATGGTATTCTTCAACCTGAACAATACCTCCGGTCAGCCGATCAGCATCACGGCATTTGGCCTGAACATTACGAACGGCACCAACGTAAACGTGTACACCAAAGCGGGCACCCACGTAGGCTTCGAAACCAACGCCGGCGCCTGGACTTTGTCCGGCACGCTGAACGCCAACACCGGTCCGTTCTCCGGTCCGTTCCCTGGCAACGGTACCATCACCCCGGCGCCTGTCAGTTCCGCCGGCGGTGTGATCACGATCCCGCCGGGCCTTTGGGGTATCTGCCTGCACCCGACGGGCGCCCAGTCCATCTACACCAATGGTAACGGCGCCAACCAGACCTACACGGAC
>JAEUUV010000049.1 GCA_016787285.1 Saprospiraceae bacterium
CATCAAAAATCGATTTTTGGAGCCTCTTTGATACTATCGTCCACCCTCAAGCATCAGGCTGCGGAAAGTTCCAAACCAACAAGTGGGCCGCCTGAAATGAAAAAGACCGCCTCATAAGTGCGACTTATGAGACGGCCTCTACTGCGATTCACCACACCATTTTCTGCACATCCACCACATTTCCCCGCTCATCGTGCAGCCACACCGCGTAGATACCCCGGGCGAGTGCGGGCAATTGCAACATCTGTATTTGTTCGAGCGGCGTCGGCGGATGCACTTCCCGGCCGTCCATCGAATGTACCGACACCTGCCAACGTTCCCCTGTCGCCGTTCCAAATACCTCCACAAATGCCTGCTGCTGCGCCGGATGCGCGGCTACCCGCAAGCGCACTCCGATAGCCCCGTGGCGTACCGACACAATCGGGCTGTAGGCATACACCCCGGAAATGTCCACCTGCCGGAGCCGGTAGTAATTCAGTCCGGTAGCAGGATGTGTATCCCTGAAGCGGTAGTCGGTTAATTGATTGCTCCAGGCCGAACAGGGCGTTTTTCCGGAAATTTCCCAGTGCACCGCATCGGTGCTGCGCTGAATTTCAAAAAAGGCGCACTGGCGTTCGGTGGCGGTTGCCCACTCCAGCAGTGTGGTATTTCCCACCGGGGTAGCCGTAAACGACACCAATTCCACCGGCAGGTTGATGGCCGCATTCACCGCCGCAAGCGCATCTACCCGGCCCCATCCGTATTTGTTGTTGGTCGGGTAGATGCGTTGTCGCCCCCGCAATGCGGCGAAAATGAAAAGAGTGGGAGGGCCGTGCTTTCCATCAAATTTTCCAGCACATCCACCTGGCCGATCAGGTCGGGCCGGGCCGACATGATGAGTGCCGCCACACCGGCCACGTGCGGGCCGGCCATGCTGGTACCGTTCCAGGAGGCGTACGTGTAACTGTTTGGGTTGTTGTCGGTGCCGGTACAGGAATACACGCCTACGCCCGGAGCCGTGATGTCCGGCTTTTTGCGATTGCCGAATACCGTGACCGGCCCTCGGCTGCTGAAATTGGCAAGGCCGTCGGTGTTGTTGGTGGCGCCTACGGCAAAACTTCCTGCAAAAATAGAAGGTGGATCACTTACCGTACTGCAACCCGAACCCGAATTGCCTGCCGAGGTTACCACCAGAATGCCTGCGGCCCGCATGTTGTTGATGACGGTGTCCATCGTAGCGAAATTGGTGCTGTTGCAGCCTTCCGAGGTGGGGCAGCCCCAGGAATTGTTGATCACGTGCGGGGCCATAGCCGGGTCGGGATTGGCATCGTTCAGGTCGGTGGGCACGGTCAGCCACTGGAAGCACTCGATGTAGGTGGCCGGTGTGCCGTCGCCTTCCTCCATGTTGCGGCAGCCGACCCATTTGGCGTCGGGCGCTACGCCGATGGCCACGCTGCCGACGATACCTGCCATAGTCCCGGCCGTGTGGGTGCCGTGGCCGTTGTCGTCGCAGGGTTCGGTCAGGTTGAGGCCGCAGGAGTTGGAACCGCCGTTGATGAGGGCGTGAATGGCATCGTGCCAATTGTAGTTGTGATCGGCAGACGAGCCGTTCCAGCCGCGGTATTGCTCTTTGATGGCCGGGTGTTCCCACTCGTAGCCGGTATCCTGCCCGCCCACCACCACGCCGACGCCGGTGTGGCCCAAATTCCAAACATCGTCGGCATTGATCTTGGTGAGGCCCCATGTGCTGGAGTGGGGCGTGATGCGATCGGTCACTTCTCCGGCGGCATCCTGCGGCGGGCGGCTGAGGTGCAGGACGGGATTGTCTTCCACCCGCGCCACTTCGGGCATTTCGGCTAAGCGCAGCACCAAGTCGGCCCGGCCTTTGGACCACAGGGCGTTCACGATCCAGAACGATTGCATGGGCGCGCCGGCCTGCCGAAGCACGTCGCGCACAGGCCCCTGCGTGCGTTCGGCGGTTTCGAGCAGCGTGGCGTACACGTAGCGGCCCTTGTCTTCCTTGCGCCGGAAGCGGGCGGCGTCGCGCACATTGGTTTGCTCCCGCATGATTACGAGAAACTCGGCGGAGGCGCCCGCACCGATTTTTTTCATCAGGGCCGTGTCAATTTTTTCAATGCCGGACTGCGCGGTCGCGGGCAAAATGACGCCGAACAAAAAAGCAAAAATTACAAACAAGCGGTACATGGAAACGTTGGATATGCCGGCCGCTGGGGCAAGTCTTGTTTTGGCCCGACGAAAGTACGGTGATAGCCGGGGATTCAAAGGAGTTGTTGTGCCCGCTGAGCGTTGCGAAGGCGCACATTCGTCCGGACGCAAAGAATGCCCCAAATGATAGGCTCCAGTCACTGATAACCTGAGCCGAAAAAAAGGATATACCTTTCGGCGGCAGCGCGTTCCCACGCGCTGCCGCTGTGGGCGTTTTTGGACGACCCGCCCGCTAATCTGCGTCACCAACTTCAACCACGTCGGCATGAAGATAGCTACTTCCCTGCTACTCGCCCTCGGCTGCCTTGCTGTAGCCCCGCTCTTTTCGCAGTCCGAAAAACCCGCCTCCGTCAGGACTTCGGCGGGTAAAGGCGCCACACCCCTCGCCACTCCCCCTTCAGGGGGCGGGGGGGAGGTTCGAGCCGTCGTCATCGGCATTTCCGATTACCAGGACCCCGGCATCCCCGACTTGCGTTTCGCCGACCGTGACGCCGAGGCCTTCGCCAATTTCCTGCGCTCGTCGGCGGGCGGCGCGCTTGACGGCGACCACCTGAAGGTGCTGACCAACGACCAGGCCACCGCCGGCCGCATTGCCGAGGCGCTCGACGGCCTCATCGAGCAGGCGAAAGAGGGCGATCAGGTGATCATCTACTTCTCCGGACACGGCGACGTGGAGCGGAAAATCTTTTCCCAGCCCGGCTTTTTGCTATGTTGGGATGCACCCGTGCGAGTGTACATGGGCGGTGGGACGTACTCGCTTTCCTTTCTGGAGGCAGTCGTTACTACACTTTCCGTGCAAAACCGTGCGAAAGTCACCGTCATCACCGACGCCTGCCATGCCGGAAAACTGGCGGGCAGCCAGATCGGCGGGGCGCAGCTCACGAGCGTGAACCTGGCCAGGCAATACGCCAACGAAGTGAAAATGCTTTCCTGCCAACCCAATGAGTTCAGCCTGGAAGGCGAACAGTGGGGCGGCGGGCGCGGCGTTTTCAGTTACCATTTGGTGGACGGGCTGTTCGGGCTCGCCGACCGCAACGGCGACGGCACTATTACCGTCGGCGAGATAGACCGCTACCTGGAGGATAAAGTGACCGCCGAGGTCGCGCCGCAGAGCCAGGTGCCGATGCTGCTGGGCAACAAAACCGAGCGAATGGCCACGGTGGACGCCGCCGTACTGGCAGCGCTGAAAAAGAATAAGGCAGATGGACTGCCTGTTTTTGCCGCCACCGAAAGCCGGGGCTTGGAAGAAGAAGTGCTGTCGAAACTCGATTCGGGTATCATTCAAAAATATTTAGCCTTTAAAAAAGCGGTAGCAGAGAGGCGGTTTTTCCCGGATGGCAACGTCGGCGAGGTTCTGAACCTCGCCGACATTACGAACGCAACCGCCGACGAGCTTTACACCCAACTCATCAGAGTGGAAGCGTTGGCACCGTTGCGGGGCATGATGACCCGGAATTACGCTGCTGCCCTGCAAGACGATGCGCAGCAGGTCATGAACATTATGCTAAAAACAGGTCTGACATCAGAAGTTCTTTCTGCTGCAAAAGCAGCCGTGGTTTACAGGAACTACCCTGCCTACCTTGACCGAGCTGCCGAATTGTTGGGAAGCAAGCATTATATGTACTCCACGTTACAAGCCAGAAAGTTTTTTTTCAAGGGAAAATTCAAACAACTAAAACTGAAAGCTGGAAGAACTATTTTCAGGCTTTACAGTGGCAAAGTGACTTGCCCCATGCATTCGTTGAACTTATTTCTATTTGTTCAGCAGAACAGGTTGATTCAGCTGAAATATTTGCTAAGAACGCAATGAAAATATCGCCCGAATGGGTGATGCCTTACGCAAGGCTTGCAAGATTTTACGAAGGCAAAATGAAGCAGCCCCACAAGGCTGAGGCGTTACTGGATGCTGCATTAGAAGTGGATTCCAATTCAGTATATATTTGGTATGAAAAAGCATTATTTTACGAACGGCAAAACAATTTTAAAACGGCCGAATATTGGTACAGCAAGGTGGTTGCAAACTTTTCAACGGAGATTTGTTTCCCTTGTGCCGGCTACAATCTGGGGAATCTTTACACAAGGATGCGCCGGTATGCCGATGCGGAGATGCAATTTAAAAAAGCCATTCAACTCGATTCGACCTTTGGATGGGCTTATATTAACCTGGGAAGGTTGTATTATATCACCAGACGCTTTGAAGAGGCGGTAACGCCATTCAAAAAAGCCATTCAACTGGATTCAACATCTGCACTTAGTTATAGCAACCTGGGAAATATCTACAACGTGACTAAACGATATGACGAGGCGGAGTTGTACTTGAAAAAAGCGATCCAACTGGACTCGAATTATGTGACATCAATTAGCAATCTCGCGGTCGTTTATTTAAATACCGAACGTTACGAAGAAGCTGTACCTTATTTCAAAAGAGCTATCCAATTCGATTCGACCTATGCCCAAGATTTCGCAGACTTGGGTTTTGTGCTCGAAAAAACACAACGATTCTCCGAAGCGGAACTCCATTACAAAAAAGCGATCCAACTGGATTCGTCCGATATCGTCCCCTTTGTCGGGCTTGGAAACTTGTGTCTTAATACCGGCCGCTATGCCGAAGCGGAGCTCCAATACAAAAAAGCCATCGCGCTCGATTCGACAAAGGCTCCTTCCCGCAGGCATCTCGGAATGGTCTGTTTTAAAACAAACCGCCCTGATGAAGCCCGGCAAAACTTCCTCAAAGCGATAGCACTCAACCCCAACTACGCCGCTGCGATGCTCGGCATGGCCTACCTGCTTCATTCCGAAGGCAAAACCGCGGAAGCCATCAGCTACGTCGAACAGGCCATCGGCAAGGGCAGCACCTTTGAGCAATTGGAATCGGACGAAGACCTCGCCCCGCTGCGCGAACTGCCGGAGTGGAAGGCGCTGGTGAAGCAGTATTTTCCGGACAAGGGCAAGGACTGAGGCAAGGCCATACAACACATGGTTCCAGCCTGTCCGGCACAAGGCAAAAGTGGCGGCCGTCACCGACACAACCGCACCGTGAACTTGTCGCGTGCATGGCCTACCTTTGCCCGCAAACCACGCGCACGCCATGCCAAACGCACGTTTCCCGTACGGTGTCAGCAATTTCGACACGATGGTATCCGAAGGGTACTACTACCTCGACCGCACCGCCCATATCGAGACGCTGGAGCGGATGAACTCCCGCTTCAACTTCTTCCTGCGGCCCCGCCGCTTCGGCAAGAGCCTGTTCGTGTCGGCGCTCCAGTACTACTACGGCAAGGAGCACAAAGCCGACTTCGAGCGGCTATTCGGCAACTACTACATCGGCCAAAACCCCACGCCGAGGGCGAACGGGTACCTCGTGCTCAAGTTCGATTTCAGCGGAATTGAAACCGACACCATCGAGACCACTTACCGACATTTCCTGGCCAACATCCAGGATGGCATCGTGGGCATGATGCGTACCTATTCGGACGTCTTTGGCAAACAAGAAATAAGTGCTGTTCTGGCAGCCGACAGTCCGGCCTTGGCGGCACAGGCCCTCATGGCTGCCATGAAGGACAAAGCCGAAAAGATTTTTTTGATCATAGACGAGTACGACCACTTCACCAACGAGATCATCGCCTTCAACTTCAACAACTTCCGCGAGATCGTCAGCCAGAACGGCTTCGTGCGCAAGTTCTACGAGGTGCTCAAAAAGGGCACCCAGACGGGCGTCATTGACCGCATGTTCGTCACCGGCGTGTCGCCCGTCACCCTCGACAGCCTCACCAGCGGCTTCAACATCGGCGCTAACCTCTCCCTCGACCTCGACCTGCATGACCTCATGGGCTTCACCGAGGCCGAGACCGCCGGCATCCTTCGCGCAGCCGATGTGCCCGACGACCAACTCGACACCGTCAGAACCGACCTGCGGGCCTGGTACAACGGTTACCGGTTCAATCGCGAGGCCGTCAATCGCCTGTACAACCCCGACATGGTGCTCTATTTCGCCATGCACTACGCCCGCTACGGCAAGTACCCCGACCGCCTGCTCGATCCCAACGTGTCGAGCGACTACGGCAAGATCCGCCGCATGTTCCGCGTGGGCAACGAGGGCGAGAACCTCGCCATCCTCGAACAGATCGTGCGCGACGGCGCGGTGCAGGCCGCCATCACCGCCCAGTTCAGTTTCGAGAAACGCTGGAC
>JAEUUV010000082.1 GCA_016787285.1 Saprospiraceae bacterium
TCGTCTTTGGCCGCCATCGGGTTGAATATCCTTCGGTACCACCAGTCGGCGTCTTTGTATTTGCCTTCCGCGTTGAGGTGGTCGGCGATGAGGGAGGGGATGTGGAAGAAGAGTTCCCAGAAGTAGAGGCCGTGCGCGCCGAAAAAGTTCAGCCTGTCGTGGGGCGGTTTTTCCATTTGAGAAAAATCCCGTTCCACAGCCGGAATTTGGTTGTCGCTGAGCCGCTGCGTTTCAATTGACGTAAACCCTTCAACCCCTCCCGCAAACAGGTATTCCTGCAAAGATTCCACGACGTTGGTGTTCAGTTTAACCAGGGCATATTTATACCCAGGAGGTGCGCCAAACTTTTTGTGCAACAACAGGTATTCATCGTCAAGTTTGATTATCAGGTCATTGCTGAGCCATTTGTTTTCCTGAAGGAAACTATTGCTTACCAATAGACAATCAGCGTATTTTAAATTTTCTATATCAAACAACGTCCATTGTTGAATTCCAAAGCCAGGTTTGTCGTGGAAATAGTCAAGGACATAGGGGGTGTTAAGGCCTGTATAAGACTTTGAGAGTCGGCGGTATGTTTTAGCATTGCCGACATCCTGGAATTTTGATACATTGATATAGAAATGATATTTGGGGTTGAAGGATTGATTTGTCAAAGTTTTGGTTGACAGGTTTAAACTTCTTGTTATGTTATCGAAGTTGATAACTTGCTGAGAACTCAGGTATTCGCGGATATAGGAAATGCTCAGCCTCTCCGGGTGCCGTTCATCTGGCTCCACATACAGTTTTTTAAAGAATCTGGACTTTTGGTAACGATCCCGGGTTTTATATTTTCTTTCATAAGTGCTTCCCAAAGAAGGTATCACACCGTCATGCATCAGGCGATCAATTTCATTCTGATACCCGGAGTAATTGTCCATTTTCCCTTCATAATCGTGGAAGTCAACCCTTTGCGGCTGAAGCCATTTGCCGTTTTCGTTCAGGCAGGAATATAGCAAGGTTATTTTGTGGCGCGTACCCTGAAAATCAGAATTGCCATTTGAAAAGCCCGATAATTCTTCTGAAAGGATGTCCGCCCAGAAGATATAAATCTTGTTCCTGTGAATAACTGCCGTGATTTCCGGCGATGAAATACTTAAATCTATTTTTTGCCACGGGCTCCAGTCGTATCCCACATCTTTTGTGCCGGCCCCGACCATTTTCATTTTCCTGTAGTAATAAATGTATGGATCGGACACGGTTCGGCCAAAGATGTAGTGTGTCGGCGTGTCGTTGTTTTCGTTAAAAACAGCGCCCGCAATTACTAGCCGTCCCAGCTCCGAAAACTTCTTCAAATACTCCTTGTATGCTCCTTCCGCGCTCTCGATCGAAATCTTCTGCTGGAGCAGTTCTTCTTCCAGTTGTTTGAACTCCGGCGACTTGTTGTCGCGCCATTCCGGTTCCAGGTAATTTTCCGGGTACAGGAACACTTTGCGGTTGGCTTCCCAAACGCGGTAGTTTTTGCGCCAGGGCCACTCGTCCGCCGCATCGGGGTCGAGTGCGGCGTTGAAGCGGCCGTTTTCCGATTGTTCCAGCCGCATCAATACGCGGTGTACGTAGAGCTGGATACTCATGTGCGCGGCTACGATGCGGGAGATTTTCAGGCAGCCGCCCATCTCGGTGTCGAGCAAAAAATATACATACAGATCGTTGGTCGTCTGAAAGTTGACATCCTTCACCCGGGCCAGAATGTAGTCGCGCAGGAGTTCGCATTTCAGTTCGTTCAGGCGCTCCTGGTAGGGGTCGAAGGCCTTGCTGAAAGCGTCCGGTGCGTCGTATTGCTTCTGGAAAGAAGCCAGCAGGGCGGCACTGAGTACCTTGGCATCAGAGTAGGCCAATGAGCTGAACAGGGCTAATTGTGTCCCCGACAAACCCAGCCGGTGGCAGAGCAAGGCCTGGTCTTTGAGCATTTGCAGGACATCGAGGCTGGATTGACTTGCCAAAAACACGCCAGGCCACACGCTTTCCGTTACCGGGTATGGAATGCCGAAATATTGCAGGAAGGCGGCCTGTACGACCGACTTGTCCGTTTTTACATGCAGCAAGGCGGGGGTCAATACCGTGTCGGCGGTATCCGGACCGAACGCCGTCCAGCGGCAGTACTGCTCCAACGCCTGCAGGTTTTGCAGGGTTAGCAATTTGCTCGTTTTGATGTCGCTGATTCCAAAAACGCCCGCGTGGTTTTGCGCCAGCAACCGCAGGTCGGCGGCAGTGAGTTGCAGTTTTTCCACCACTATTTTCAGCCGTTGCATTTGTCGCCAGAGGGCGTCGAATTTGATCGGCACACCGTCCACCGTTTCCTGGCAGAAATTGGACAGGTAGTTGGCCAGCCAGTCGTTTTCCACCATCGGCAACAAGGCTTCGGCTTGCTCGCTGCTCAGACCGGTGAACGCCGTCCACACCTTCAGGTATTGCGGTTTCAGCATGGCCGCGCTCAACACCTGGTCAATGGAGGCCATGCTGTCGGTCAGGCGCTGTTTGCGCGCCTGGTTTTCCGAAGTATCCGTTGGCAGGCTTTCAATGGCTTTGCCCAGTTCGGAAGTCTTGTACGAATCCAGCACACGAAACCATGAATAAAGGCTCGGAACAGAAGCGATATGCGCGGCCAGTTTTGGTAGCAGAATTCGAAGATCGTTTTTCTCCAAATTCCCGATTTCCAATATTTTTTTCTGCTCGACATAAAGCCCGGCTACCGGTGACAGGTAGTGGTAGGGGTTAAGGGCGTCCTTGATGCCGTTCCCGTACGTTTGCCAACTGACAATAAGCCCGGTAGATTGCTGGAGCGCTTTCCAGTTGAACTTGGTCGTGAGCCTGTACGCCTCTTTATCTTCCGCCGGTGTAATCAACCCGTCTTTTTCCCATTTTGTCAACAATGCGGAAATTTTGGCATCGGTGAATACCGACGATTTTATCGGCCTAAGGATTTCCCCGGTGAAACTCGGGTACTCCGGCTTGTGCAACCCGGCCACGAAAATATCTTTGTCTGCCAAGGGCGTATTCCCGCTTGTATCCGTCAACAAAAGCAGTTCATCCAGCGAAAATGGGCTGTCTTTGAGTTCCATCGCCCGCTCCACCAGGGCAAGGGTGTTGGAAATACTATCTGGCAGCAACTGCGTCAGCCGCAGCACTTTTTCCCATTCCGGCAGTGATAGTTTCAAGCACCGGGCCAGGCAGACGTGCCGGTAATAGCGCGACATTTCGACGGGTGTTAGTTTGTCGAGGGCCAGGGTCACGGTATCGAACAAGCTGGTTCCGGAAGGTTTCCAGGTTTGCATCACCTCGAATTCGTCGCGGCTGATGTTCAGGCCGGCGAGGAAAAATGCAAATGGCTCTGTGTCTTTTTGGGTTGTCAGGTTGATCGAAAGGGACGTGTTGGCACCGAATATTTTTTCCAACCGGAATTTCCGGGCCAAGTAGCCCGGCTTTTTTTCCTGAAATAACTCCTGGGTAAGTGGGTCTTTTTTCTCCACCGACTCCAAAGACACATTGGGCAACTGATGCACGATGCCCACTAACTCTTCCAGCCCGACGCCGAGATGCTTCTGCAATTTCAGCAGTGCGACGATAGCGCTGATCTGGTTGGGCTGGTACGGATTGGCGCCCTGGGCCGGAGGGCCGAGCAGCGCATCCAGCGTGCTGAACACCAAATCCAGTTCGGGGATGCTCCATCGGGTTTTTCCCCGGAGTTTGAGGAAGAAATGGATACGCAGCAGCGCGTCGCTGGTCAGGTTGGTCAATTCCTCTTCGTAGTACTGAATGCCGGGATCGAAGGCCGTTTTCTCGATTTTTATGTTCTGGTTCTTTTTGACGTAGTTGGTCGCCAGCAGCGCGTCGAGTTCGCGGCGGCCGATCCGGGTGTGTTTCAAAAACTCGGACACCTTCATTTTGCTGAAGGCTGTTTTGTTGCCGAATTTCTGAAAAATGGAACCGCTGGTATAGTTCAGTTCCACCTGCTGCGCTTCCAGCAGGGCCATTTCCTGCACGCCCGCATTGGCGCGGTTGGCCTTGGCGATGTCGGAGAGTTTTACGTCGAAGTGCTCCAGCAGGATCAGCATTTCGTAGAACGGCAGCGCACGCGGGGAGTAGAACGAAATCTGGTTGGCTGGTTTCAGCAGTTCCGCGTAGATGTCGGTCCAGCCCGTGAGTTTTTTGATGTACGCTTCCATCACCTCGTTCACGATCTGGAGGTACGGCACCAGTTCGTAGGTGTTTTCGCAGGTCACTTTCAAATCCCAGAGATCGGGCCGGCGGTTGTGCAGCCACAGCGGGTGATCGGTGAATTTGTTTTCGCAGTGTTGTTGCAAAAGGGCGGTTTCGGCGCTCGAATATCCGGTGATGTGTTTTTCGATCCAGTACATCATGTCCACGAAATACGCCGCCGGGCTGAGCACCGATTTGCAGTGGTCGCACTGACAGAAGTTCTGCGGGCCGAACAGGTCTTCGAAGCCGCTGACGTGCAGCAGTTCGTTGCGCAATTGGCTGTACAGGCTGTTGCCGTGGGAATATGCAGGACCTTCACATTCCCCGGATTGCAGATTTTTATCCAGGAGATATCCCCGGTGTGCGTGTTCGATCGTGTTGTCCACCGGCAGGCCCATCAACTGGTTCTGGAACACTTCGCGCGCCGCCTGAAGATGGTGCATGGCCACCGTGGCGGCGTGTTGGGCATTGGCGTAAATGGTTTCGGCGGCGGCAGGCTCCAGGCCGGACTCCTGCACGAACCGGTTTTTGGGCATGGCCGTGATTTTGTGGGCACTGTCGGCGCCCATGTCGAGCAACGCCGTAGCCTGCGTGGTATCGGGCGCCAGATTGCGCACCCGCTGGAAGGCGAGCATCTGCCGCTGCACTTTGTCGCGAAATTCGGCAGGAACAGTGGACCAGTTTACTTCGCCCGGCTTGGCGACAGAGGATTTTTTGATAAAATTGGCCGTGCGAATATCCATGTCGGGGTTTTGATCCACCAGCCGTTGCACCGCCCGGACGGCATCCTGCGCCGCCTGGCCCTTGGCCTGAACGGACTGCCGGCTTTCCAGAATCTCGGGTATGCCGAGGTGCCGGTAGGCATTGGCGAAGGCCCGGATGGTTTTCAGGTTTTGTTCCACCGCGGGCCGGTCTTTTTCCGGCACGCCCGACCAGTCAATAGCGTTGCCGGTGAACAACTTTTCGTTTTTGTCCAAAAGCGGTTTCAGAGCCTGCAGCGGCGTATCTAATTTGATAAACCCGCGTTTCAGGGTCGCAGCATAGAAGGCCGGCGCAGGGTAAGATGCCTCCACGGCAGCCATCAGGTTTTTGATGTAAACGGCCGGCGTTTCGCTATTGGGCGTGCTGTTTCCGGCTTTGGTGAGCAGCGCCGTCCAGTCGCCCGCCGTCAATGAGGCAAGGTCTTTCCCGGTTTTGGCTCTTGGATCATCGCGGAGCACCTTGACTAAGTCGAAGTGGAAGTCCGTCAGTTTTCCGAAGGTGTACAGTTTTTGCAGGCTGAACTTTTGTTCGGCGTTCAGGATGCCTTTTTCCACCAGTTCGTCCCACTGGGTGTCCGGCATGAGGTCGAGGTACAGATTTTCATCGGCTAATTGGCCGATAGCTGCCGGACTCATGCCGGCGAGGCCCGCCAGCGTGCGCATTTTGACGCGCAAGGCTTCCCGGTGGAAGGCCGGGTGCGTTTTCAGGGCTTGGCCCAAACCAAGTACTTCGCCCACCGTGCGGCCATCGCCGGTGAGACTTTCCGCCGAAACGAGTATCTTCCGGTTGCAGCCCGACAGCAAGTTGGACTGCTGCAAGGGCGCCAGCACGTTTTCCCGTACTACGGTCATAAAATCGCGGTCTTTCAGTGCCAGGGGATCCAATTTCAGGGCGGCTACGGCAAAGCGTGTTACCGGGTCGTCGGCGCCAAGGGCCTGGCAGACTTGCTGCTGGAAATGCCGCTGTATTTTGTCGCGCAGGAGGGCCTGTTCCGTTTGACTGAATATGTCTGTAATGGTCAAAGGCCGGTGAAAATGTTTTAAAAATGCGTCGCCAGCGGTTTTTTCCATATTGCCCCAGGCTGTTGTGCCGCGCAGGGTTTGCACCATTTCACCGGCCTGGCGGGCGAAACGATAGGGGATGAGGTTTTGCTCGGCGGCATCGGCGATCGCTTTTTCCAGGGTGTTTTTGTCTTGTTGAACGATATCTGTTAAAAGCGGAGAGAGGCCCGCTTTCTGAAACGCAAAAAACAGGGCAGGTTCGGCGCCGGTGTCATCGCGCAAAGCCCGTGCCCAGAAGAACTGAACAACCTCCGTGCATTCTGCATCATTTTTTTTAGCCAAAGCAGCGATCATTTCCGGCGCCATGACCCCGATGCTATGGCAGTTATCCCCCTGAGCCAAGGCCTTCTGCAATATGCTAAAACGGGACGGCCCCCTGTACGCTCCGCCGCCGACAGCGAGGTTGATTTGTTCCACCCAACCAGGATTGACGATAAACGGAGAACGTATCCAAGAGGACGGCTCATTCGTGATAAAAGCCGTTACCCGCACGTTGAGCCACGGATATTGCTGCCGCAAGGCTTCGGCGTACACTACTTTATAGTAGCCCTGCGCGTCGGTTTTTGTCTCGCCAAGGGTAACGCCCATACAGTTATCCTCATGGGCCGCTACTATTCGGATACCCGACAGCGGCTCGCCATCCTCCCCTTCCAGGTAGCCGTGTATGTACGGGCGCGGATCGGCGGGTATTTCACCCGGCGTCGTGAGCGTCATGTACCGTTCCTCGCCCTGAATATTGACGACAGAAAGATTCGAAGACTTGAGCACCTCCTTGCCGTCCTGCAGGACTTTAAAATACACCTGCGGTATTGCCGCCGGGTTTTTGAAGCGGTTGGCCGTTATAGAAAACGAAATGCGGCCGTCCGACCCGCTGAGGCCCTGCTCCAGCGGCCCCGGGGCGGTGGGGTCTTTTTCGAAAATTTGTACAGTCAGGCCGGGGAAGGGCCGGCCTTTGGCATCGAGGAGGAGGACGTGGAAGATGTAGGTTGGCATACGGGTGGTGGTTGTTTTTTATGGTAATTAACAGGACGGTGCATGATCGTTCATTTGTTCTTAGGGTTTGCTTGGTGGCATAATTGGCCTATTTTTGTGCCAAAATTCTGGTTAAAATGACCGACAAGATTAGGCAAATTAAATATTGGCAAGCAACTGCGGACGACGACCTGGAGGCGATTGACTTGTTGTTTCAAGGCGGCAAATACGTTCAATCACTTTTCTTTGCGCACCTCGCCCTCGAAAAAATTTTGAAAGCACATTGGATAAAAAACAACCCGCAGAATGTGCCTCCCCAAACCCCAACTTGACAATCTTGTATGAAAAAACGGGACTGGATTTGTCGGAAGAAGACACGGATTTTCTGCAAATGATGAATATGTTTCAAATCGAAGGCAGGTATCCAGATTATCTTAACACGCTCCACCAGACCACGAAAAAATCAGAAACCCAAACCATTATTTCACAAGCCAAAGATTTATTCCAATGCTTACGCGAGAAGTTGCCATCCAATTAGTCAAAGATTTTGTGAAGGCCTGCGAGGAACAGCACATTTTTTTTACAAAAGTTATCCTTTTTGGCTCCACCGCACGGGACACAGCGACCCAAGACTCGGACATTGATGTGCTGTTGGTTTCCGACCAATTTGGGATGAACCAATGGAAAAATGCCGGTTTGATTGCCCGCATCAACAAAAAATTCAGCCTCATCGAAGCACACACCTACCCGACCACCTATTTCCTGAAAGGCGACCCCTTTATCAACGAAGCCAAAAGCACCGGGATAGAGATAGCGTGAGCAGGAGATTTTGTAGCGACTCATATTCCTGTTATTTTGTTGTCATCTATACTTCCGTGTGATGCGCTCGCGAGCATCTGTGATGCGAGGCGCAGCGTTTGCAAGTCTTTGACTTGCATTGTCTTGCCGCGCGTTACGATACTCGCAAGTCACAGACTTGCGGACGCGCCGTATCGCGTCGCAGACGCTCACGAGCACATCGCGTTTTGTTTTGGCCGCCGAACACGCTCGCGAGCATCTGTGATGCGAGGCGTAGCGTTTGCAAGTCTTTGACTTGCATTGTCTTGCCTTGCGTTACGTTACTCACAAGTCAAAGACCCCGACTTTATCGGGGCATGCTTTGCCGACAAGCCGTATCGCGTTGCAGGCGCTCACGAGCCGTCGTTTTATTTTGGCCGCCGAACACTTGCGTTCAGCGGGGGGGATTGGTTCAGGTTCCCGGCACATAACCTACCCACGACATAGGCAAATCCACTACGGCTACATCCAGCAAACCAACACCCTGTGCGTAGTTTGTAGCACTGGAGTAAGAGTAATGATCACTTTGACTTACCCAGCCCTCAAGTACCGGGTTGTTATGGATATAGTCTATTTTTTGAGCAATGACTGGCATGGTATACAAGATTATAGGGTGATTATCATTTTGCCAAAACTGGTACTGCCGATTGCCGGGGGCATTGTGGCCCCGGTAGGCGAAACGATGCAACATCCACTCTTTCCGGCTTTCTTTTCCACTGGTTTGTATTTCGTTCAAAATGGTTTTTGCCGTGAATTTTTTGAAGTCGCGCAGGATGTCGGATAAGGGTATGCTTCCTTTCGCCTCGGCAATGAGGTGGAGGTGGCTGCTCATAATGACGTACGCGTAAACGACCAGCCCTTTTTCTTTTTGGCAGTATTGCAAACTCTCTACGATAATATCCTTGTAGCGTTTCCGAATGAACACGTCCACCCAGTCCACTACGGTAAGGGTGAGAAAGTTAAGGCCGTGTTGATCGAGGATTTTGTAGCGACTCATATTCCTGTTATTTTGTTGTCATCTATACTTTCGTGTGATGCGCTCGCGAGCATCTGTGATGCGAGGCGCAGCGTTTGCAAGTCTCTGACTTGCATGCCTTGCCGCGCGTTACGTTACTCGCAAGTCAAAGACTTGCCGACACGCCGTATCGCGTCGTGCTCGCGAGCATCTGTGATGCGAGGCGTAGCGTTTGCAAGTCTTTGACTTGCCTTGCCGCGCGTTACGTTACTCGCAAGTCAAAGACTTGCCGACACGCCGTATCGCGTCGCAGACGCTCACGAGCCGGCGTTTTGTTTTGGCCGCCGAACACGCTCGCGAGCATCTGTGATGCGAGGCGCAACGTTTGCAAGTCTTTGACTTGCCTTGCCTTGCGTTACGTTACTCGCAAGTCACAGACTTGCCGACGCGCCGTATCGGGTCGCAGACCCTCACGAGCACATCGCGTTTTATTTTGGCCGCCGAACACTTGCGCCCAGCGGG
>JAEUUV010000052.1 GCA_016787285.1 Saprospiraceae bacterium
GGGTGGTTGTTGTGGGTTTTGTTTTTGCCGACACCGCTTTTTTGTTTGGAAATCGTATTGATATTTCTATTTTTCTTGTGGTTAAGTCTTGTTTTTGGGGGTGGCGGTGTTTTATAAAACCTTTTGGTTTTTTTAAACCACGGCCTCCCCGAAATCGAAGACTTACCATCAAGAATATGAGCAAGATCATTACGATTGCCAATCAAAAAGGCGGTGTCGGCAAAACCACTACCGCCATCAACCTCGCCGCATCGCTGGCTATTCTGGAAAAACGCGTGTTGCTGATTGACGCCGATCCGCAGTCCAACGCCTCCTCCGGCGTAGGCGTGATGACCGACGAGGAAACGGTCAGCCTGTACGACTGCCTCGTCAGCGATGTGGATCCGCGCAAGGCCATCATCGCGACCGAAACGCCCAACCTCTGGCTGCTGCCCTCCAGCATCAACCTCGTGGGCGCCGATGTGGAATTAGTCGGCAAACCCGAGCGCGAATACATCCTGCGCAAATTGGTGCGCCAGGTGAGCAAGGACTACGATTTCATTTTCATTGACTGCCTGCCCTCGCTCGGCCTCATCACCGTGAACGCCCTTGTAGCCGCCGACACGGTGCTCATTCCCGTGCAGTGCGAGATGTTCTCGTTCGAGGGTTTGTCCAAACTCAAAAACACCATCGCGCTGGTGAAGCAGGGCTACAACCCCGACTTGCAGGTGGAAGGGCTGCTCATTTCCATGTACGACAGCCGCCTGCGCCTCGCCAACGCCATCGTGGAGGAAGTGCGCAACAGCAGCAACGACTACGTGTTTGAAACCATCATCCATCGTAATTCGCGTGTGGCCGAAGCGCCCATGCAGCACGTTCCGGTAGCCATGTACGACGTGAGCAGCAAAGGCGCCGTGAATTTTTTCAACCTCGCAGAAGAGTTTCTCCGCCGAAACGCCAACTAAAACAATTATGGCAAAAAAGTTAGAAAAAGCCGAATTCGGAAAGGGCATTCGCGCCCTTTTAGCCAATCCGAAACAACTGGAACAGGCCGTGCAGGAAAACCCGCAGGAAGTGGTGCGCGAACTGACGCACACGGTGGCTATGCTGCCCATTTCCCAGATTGAAGCCAACCCCTTCCAGCCCCGCACCGAGTTTGACCAGACCGCCCTCGACGAACTGGCCGACAGCATCCGCGTGCATGGACTTATCCAGCCCGTCACGGTGCGCCGCCTGCACGACAAGGCCTACCAACTCATTTCCGGCGAACGCCGCTTCCGCGCCAGCCAAATGGCCGGCCTCCACGAGATACCCGCCTACGTCCGCCTCGCCGACGACCAGCAAATGCTGGAAATGGCGCTCATCGAAAACATCCAGCGCCAGGACCTGAACGCCATCGAGGTGGCCATTTCCTACCAGCGTCTCAAGGAAGAGTGCAGCCTGACCGACGAATTGCTCTCCGAACGCGTGGGCAAACAGCGCAGCACCATCACCAACTACCTGCGCCTGCTCAAACTGCCCGTAGATGTGCAGCAGGCCATCAAAGACGGCGAACTGAGCATGGGCCATGCCCGCGCACTGGCCGGCGTGAACGACATTGCGTTCCAGCTCTCCCTGCTTCGCCAGATCCGCCAGGAAGACCTGTCGGTGCGCACCGTGGAAGTACTCATCGCCCGCCACCAGGAAGAACGCCTCGGCAAAAAAGGCCGCACCGACAAACGTATGCCCGACCACCTGCGCGGCATTCAGGACCAGTTCCGCGCCTACTTCGGCGCCAAAGTGGACCTCAAGCGCAGCGACAAGGGCAAAGGCCAGATCGTCATCAAGTTCGAAAACGACGGAGAACTGAACCGGCTGATTGACTTGATTGAAGGGAAATGATTCTTCACTGCCTCCGTGCCCTCTGGAATCCCGACATGTACCACGGCTGGGGTCGCACACGGCGCTACTTCGAGGGCTGGTACTTCAAACTCGTCAGCGCCGACGAGTCTGCCGCCCTTGCCGTCATCCCCGGTGTTTCGATGGATGCACAAGGCAAGCGCCACGCGTTCGTGCAGGTCATGGACGGCAAAGCCTGCACCGCCACGTACCACCGGTTCGACGCCTCTGAGTTCCGGCCTTCCGCCCACCGGTTCGAGGTGCAACTCGGCCCTAATTTTTTCTCTGCGGAAAAAATCGTGCTCGACCTGCCCGGGCTTTCCGGCGAGGTACGGTTCCAAAACACAACGCCCTGGCCCAAAATGCTCGGAGCGCCCGGCATTATGGGCTGGTACTCCTTCGTGCCGTTCATGGAGTGTTTCCACGGCGTGGTCAGCCTGAACCACGGGCTAAGCGGCAAATTGCAACTCGGCAACCAGTCAATTGACCTGAGCGGCGGCAAAGGCTACATCGAAAAAGACTGGGGCCGCTCGTTCCCCCGCGCCTACGTGTGGATGCAAACAAACCACTTCGACACACACGACCGTGCTTCCATGCTGGCATCCGTAGCGCATATTCCCTGGCTGACGGGGCATTTCATCGGTTTCATCAGCGGCTTTTGGCTCGACGGGCGCCTGTTCCGGTTTGCCACCTACACCGGCGCCCGCAAGCACCTCGAACTCGGCGCCGACTCGGTGACGCTCGTTTTCAAGAACCCGCGTACGGAACTGCGCCTGCAGGCCCGGCAAGCCGCCGGAACGACGCTCGTGTCGCCCATTTCCGGGGAAATGACCGGCAAAATCAACGAAAGCCTGCAAGCGACCATTCACGTAGAACTGCTCGAAAACGGCAGCCGTATTTTCGAAGGAACCGCCCGGACCGCAGGGCTGGAAGTAGCCGGCGCAGTCGAGCTGCTGGAAAGGTAGACACCGCGCTATAAGTCAAAATGTACAAGGCACCATAGCAACTGCCAATTCAAGCTGACGTGGACAAAGGCGGCTCCGGGCTGTCAAAAAAAGCAAAACTTTAAACCCAACTTTACTCTGTATGCCTATGCGTCTGTCCTCGTTTCCTCCGTCGCTTATACAAATTTGCTTTTTCTGGGCACTTGTTTTTGTTGCCCCGAAAAATTCGGTTGCCAACGACACTATCCTGCGACCGGCGCGAGGGAATAGTGTTCTTACTTTCGAATTTTCCCCTCTGGCCCGGGATGCCTACCGGAAAATTTTCAGCCTGCGCCTGAGCGAGGCTACCACGACGTTGGCCGAACTGCGCCGCCGCGAGCCGAACAACCTGATTGCTCCTTTGGTGGAAAACTACCATGATTTCCTGACCGTACTGGTGAACGACGATCGGGCCGAGTTCAACCGGCTGGCCAGAAACATGGAACCGCGCCTGGCGCGTATTTCCCGTGGCGACCGCAAGTCGCCCTGGTACCTGTTTTCGCAAGCCGAGATTCGCCTTCAGTGGGCGGTGCTGAACGGCAAGTACAACGCGTACCTGTCCAGCCTGAGCGACATCAAACAGGCTTATGCTCTGCTGGAGCAAAACCGCAAGGAGCATCCTGATTTTATGCCCAATCTCAAAAGTCTCGGGGTGATTCACGCGCTGGTGGGCGCGGTGCCGGAGGAGTTTCGCTGGACCGTGAAGGCTATGAGCGGCATACAGGGAACGGTGGAACAAGGCATGCGCGAACTGCGAAGCGTGCTGGAACATGCCGGGCGGCACGATTTTGTATTCGAAGACGAGGTGCGCGTGACCGTCGCGTTCTTGCAATTGAACCTGGAAAACGAACGAGCCGAAGCATGGAGCATCCTGTCGTCCGGCAAACTGGAACCGGCTAAAAACCCGGTTGCCGCCCTTGCCATGGCCAGCCTGGCCATGCGCACCGGACGCAACGACGAGGCGATACGCCTGCTGGAGTCCAGTCCGGAGGGAGGCGCCTATCATCCGTTTCCCTACCGCCATTTTTTGCTCGGCATAGCCAAACTAAACCGCCTTGACCCGGACGCCGACAAACCCCTGCTGACATTTTTGAAAAAATTGAAAGGTGAAAGCGGCGTCAAGGAGGCGTATCAGAAGTTGGCCTGGCATCAGGTAGTGCAGGGCAATGAAACCGGCTACCGAAACTACATGAAGCAGGTGAAATCCGTTGGGAATGACCGCTCGGAGTCGGACAAGGCTGCCCTGCAGGAGGCGTTGCGCGACGAAGTACCCGACACACGTCTGCTTCGCACCCGCTTGCTGTTCGACGGCGGATACTACCAACGCGCATGGGACTTGCTCCGGGATGCCGGCGGCGCCTACTCCGGCAAGCAGGCACTGGAATACGGCTATCGCCTCGGGCGCATCGCACACGAACTCGGCAAAACCGAACAAGCCGAACGGCTGTACATGCAAACTATCGAAGCCGGGGCAAAAGATCCCGTGTATTTTGCCTGCAATGCCGCCCTGCAACTAGGCATCCTGCACGAAGAGCAGGGCAACAAGGCCAAGGCTGCAGATGCCTACCGGAGGTGCCTGGAGTTAAAGCCGGAGGAATACCGCGCCGGCCTGCACGCCAAAGCAAAGGCAGGGTTGGAAAGGATCAGGTCTTAAAGTTTTGAGTTTTGGGTTTTGAGTTTTGAGTTAGTCGGACTTCGAGCAGGTGCTCCCATATGCATCACTCATCGTTCATCGCTCATCACTATTATCGTGCGTAGGCCACTGCCCGTTTTTCGCGGATGACCGTCACCCGGATTTGACCCGGGTACTGCATTTCGTCCTGAATTTTTTGCGAAATCATAAACGACAGATCGTCGGCATACTGGTCGGTCACTTTGTCGGCTTCCACGATCACGCGCAGTTCGCGGCCCGCTTGCATAGCGAATGCTTTGGCCACACCCTCGTAGCTCATGGCGAGGTCTTCGAGTTCGCCGATACGCTTGAGGTAGTTTTCCAGAATCTCGCGGCGGGCACCGGGGCGGGCGCCGGAGATGGCGTCGCAAGCCTGCACGATGGGCGAGATGAGGTTGTTCATCTCGATTTCGTCGTGGTGGGCGCCTACGGCGTTGATAATGACCGGGTGTTCGCCGTGCTGTTCGCAGAGTTTCATGCCCACGAGTGCGTGCGAGAGTTCCGTTTCCTCTTCGGCTACTTTACCGATGTCGTGTAGCAGGCCGGCGCGTTTGGCCATTTTGATCTGCTTGGGATTGAGACCGAGTTCGGCGGCCATCGTGGCGCAGAGGTTGGCCGTTTCGATGGAGTGCTTGAGCAGGTTTTGACCGTAAGACGAGCGGAAACGCATGCGGCCCACCATGCGCACGAGCGCGGCGTTTAGGCCGTGGATGTTCAGTTCGATGACCGTACGCTCGCCGATTTCGATGATTTGCTCTTCGAGTTGTTTGCGCACTTTGGCCACCACTTCCTCGATACGGGCGGGGTGGATACGACCGTCGGCGGTGAGGCGCTGGAGCGACAGGCGCGCCACCTCGCGGCGAATGGGGTCGAACGAGGATATGACAATGGCTTCAGGCGTGTCGTCCACGATAATCTCGACACCGGTAGCGGCTTCGAGGGCGCGAATGTTCCGGCCTTCGCGACCGATGATCTGGCCCTTCATGTCGTCGTTTTCCAGGTTGAATACCGACACGGTATTTTCGATAGTAAACTCGGCGGCAGTGCGCTGGATGGTCTGAATGACGATTTTTTTGGCTTCTTTGCTGGCGTTGAGTTTGGCCTGAGTAATGGCGTCTTTCACGATGGATAGCACCTCGCTCTCGCTCTTGGCGCGTACGGCTTCGAGCAACTGGTCTTTGGCGTCCTGCTGGCTGAGTTGAGAAATTTTTTCCAGCATCTTGATGCGCTCCTCATTGGCGGCATCCAGTTCCTCTTTCTTCTTCTGCACGATTTTCAGTTGCTTGTCCAGGTTCTCGCGCAGCACTTCAATTTCCAGTTCCTTGTTTTCTACTTCCGATTTTTTGGCATTGAATTCGTTCAGACGTACCTGAAACAGGTCCTGTTCCACCTGAAGGTCTTTCTGCTTGCTGACGACCTCCATTTCCATTTCCTTCAGGCTGATCTGATGCTGGGCTTTTTCAGTATCAAACTGGCTGCGCATCTGGGCGTAACGCTCTTTGGCCTCCTGAATTTTTTGTTGTTTGATACGCTCGTTTTCGGCTTCAGCCTTTCCGATAACCTTTTCAGCCTGTACCGCTGCTTCATCGGTGATGCGCTTGGCAGTGAGGCGGGCCTCCTGAATGGCAAGGTCGGCCTGGCGGTTGCCTTCTTCGATAACTTTCTGATTCGTGGCTTGATTGGCGCGGCTCGCGATCAGGTATACCACGATACCGCCAACCACTACTCCTATGACGATTCCTATTGTTATATCCATTGTTGGTTTGCATTAATTGTGAGTAATAAAAGACTTGGCAGTCCATGTTGACCGGGCTGCCGGTTTATTTTCGAATACTTGCATTCAATTTTTGCTCGAACGCCTGTTGCAATTGCTGCATCAGCGCGTCAATTTCCTTGTCTTGCAGGGTCTTTTGCGGGTCTTCGAACAGAAAACTCACCGCATACGACTTTTTCCCGGCGCCTAATTTGGCTTCGTCCTCGAACACGTCGAAGAGGTTGACTTCTTTCAGCAGTTTTTTGGCGGTTTTGGCGGCCAGTTGGCGGATTTCCCCAAAGGTCACCGACTGGTTGAGCACCAAGGCCAGATCGCGGCGCACCACCGGGAATTTACTCAGTTCCTGGAATTGAATTCGATTGCCGGCCAAAGCCGCCAGCACGTTGTCGAAGTTGAAATCGGCGAAAAAGACGGAATTTTTGATGTCCATCTTTTTGGAAATGGCCGGGGCAACTTGCCCGAGCGTCACCAATTCTTTCGGCCCGCGGTGGTAGCGCAGAGCATAGCGAAAAGGCGTTTCCTGCAATGCCGTTTCCTGAAAACCGCTGATACCGAGGCGGGTGAGCAGGTTTTGTACATATACTTTCAGCGTGAAAAAGTCGGCGTCTGCTTTTGCCGCAGGCTGCCAACTTTCGGGGCTGTGTGCGCCGGTAAGGAAAATGCCGAGGCGCCCCGTTTCGGAACCTTCGCCGAGCGGCGCCTGGTATGTTTTCCCGAATTCGTACAGCCGCAGGTCGGCGTTTTGCCGGTTCTGGTTGTGGCGGATGGTTTCGAGGCCGCTGAACAGGAGTGTGGGGCGCAGGCAGTCGAGGCCCTGATTGGCGGTGTTGTGTACGAAAACCAGCGACTCCCTGGGCATGGGCAGAAGTGCGTTTTCGCCGACGTGGTAGCCGGAATTTGACAGCGAGAGGCTCATGCACTCGAAAAAGCCGTTGGCCGACAGAAAATCCGCAACGAGATTCCGCACGGCATCCGGGTTGGGCCGCTGCGTGATTTCCATGCTGGTGCGCATGCGCGCGGGCATGGGCACGGAGTCGAGGCCGTGTACGCGCAGAATTTCCTCGATGACGTCGGCTTCACGGGTCACGTCGGGTTTGTTGGTGGGGATGACGGCTGTGAAGCCACCGTCTGTTTCGTTTTCGATGCCGATTTGCAGGGCGGTCAGGATGTTTTTGACCGTAGCCTTCGGTAGCGCTTCGCCGATCAGGGCATTTACCCGCTCGTAGTTCATGTCTACGCGGGTGGGCAGCACAGGGGTCGGGTAAATATCGGTGATGCCGGAAGCGATTTCGCCGCCGGCCAGTTCAAGCACGAGGGCGGCGGCGCGGTGGAGTGCCGTCAGGCAGCCGTTGGGGTCCACGCCTTTTTCAAAGGTCCAGGCCGCGTCGGTGCGCAGGCTGTGGCGGAGCATGGAGCGGCGAATCCAGACGGGATTGAAGCGGGCACTTTCGAGAAATACACTGGTGGTACCGGTGGTAACGCCGCTGGTGGCGCCACCAAATACGCCGCCGATACACATCGGGTTGGATTCAGCGTCGCAGATCATCAGGTCCTGGTCGGACAGTTTCCGCTCGACCTCGTCGAGGCTTTTGAACACGGTGCCCTCGGGCAAGGTTTTGACGACGATTTTGTTGCCGCGAATCTGGTTGGCATCGAAGGCGTGCAGGGGTTGGCCGAGTTCGAGTCGGACGAGGTTGGTCACGTCCACCACGTTGTTGATCGGGCGTTGACCGAGTGCCAGCAGGCGATCCTTGAGCCAGCCGGGGCTTTCGCCCACCTGTACGCCCCGGATCAGTACGCCGGTGTAGCGGTGGCAGGCTTCGGTATTTTCCACCTCCACGGCATACTTCGTACCTCGAACTTCGTCAATCGTACTCCGCAAGTCGTGTTTCAGTTCGGCCTGCGGGTTTTCGTGGTGGCGCACCCAGGCCAGCAGATCGCGGGCGATGCCAAGGTGGTTGGTGGCGTCGGCACGGTTGGGGGTGAGGCCGATTTCGTAGACGATGTCGGAGTGGAGATTGAGGTACTCGGAGGCTCGTATTCCGAGCGGCGTGTTGTCGGGCAAAACCAGGATACCGGAGTGGTCATGCCCGATGCCGAGTTCGTCTTCGGCGCAGATCATACCCTGGGAGGGCACGCCGCGCACTTTGCGTTCGCCGATCTGGAAAAGTTGTCCGTCTTTGCTGAAAACCGTGGCGCCGGGCAGGGCAACGAGGACGTGTTGTCCCACAGCCACATTGGGCGCGCCGCACACAATGGAGCGCACCGTCCCATCGCCCACATCCACCCGGGTAGCCGAGAGGTGGTCGGTATCGGGAATACGCGTGCATTCGAGCACCCGTCCGGTCAGTACGTTATCCAAATCAACCGGAGAGGGTTTTACCGCGTCCCATCCTTCCACTTCAAGACCCAGCGAGGTTAGTATGTCGGCGATTTCTTCGGGTGTTTTATTTAAGTCGAGAAATTCTCGAATCCAATTCAGCGAAACCTTCATTTGCTCTGAAAATCAATCGGATTATTTGTGTTTGTTTTCGGGTAAATCGGGCTTTGTTCAGAGCTAAGGTAGCGAGGTTTCGGAAAAATACAGCCTTTGGTTTTTTCTTTGGGTGTGCGCCGAAGATGTTGCACTTTTGCAGGCCCTCGCTTTACCCTTTTTCAAACCTTAATCCTGCGTTTGTTTGCCATGAAAATACTGCTGGTACTAAACAGCCGAATTCCGACTTCGAACTACGACGATGCAGAACGTGTGTTCTGGTGGCAGGCCCGCCAATTGCATGAAATGGGACACGAGCCGGTTGTTCTGGTGAAACAGGGTTCCATGTGCGATTTTGCTCCTGTGCTGGTTCTCGACGAGAAAAAAGCCCTTGCCGCACAGGTGCCGGAAGGGGTGGATATCGTGCACTTTTTTTATCGGCCGGCTGCAAAATATCTCGCAGAGTTTCCCAAACCCTACCTGATTACCAACTTCGACAACAGCACCAAAGCCGACGCCTTTGACCCCAACACGGTTTTTCTTTCGGCCAACCACGCCGCCCGGCATGAAGCCGAAGTGTATGTGTACCCCGGCATGGATTTTCGCGATTACGGAAATGTGCTGCTGGATTTTCCCCGCAACTATTTTCATTTCCTCGGCGATGCCGCCTGGCGTGGCCGAAATGTGCGGGGCGCCATTGACCTGGCTTCCCGAACCGGCACCCGGCTGCATGTGATCGGCGGGTCGAGGATCAATTTCCGGAAGGGGCTTCGCATTTCACTCAGTCCCAGTGCCCGGTTCCACGGAGTGCTCAGCAGCGATGGACGCAACATGATGCTCAACGGTTCCCGCGGGCTGCTTTTTCCGGTGCTCTGGCACGAGCCTTTCGGCCTGCCCGTAATCGAAAGCCTGTATTTCGGTTGTCCGGTGTTCGGCACGCCCTTCGGCGCCCTGCCCGAACTGCTGTGCCGAAAAGTGAATAACGACGGGCGCAAGTGGACCGGGCAGGTGGATGCCTGTTTTTCGGAATTCGGCTGCCTGTCGGTCAAGCGATCCGAACTTCTGGAAGCCATTCGCCACGCCCACGGTTTTTCGCCCGAGCGCTGCACGGAGTACGCGACCGACTGTTTTTCTGCTGCGCGTATGGCTCGCGACTATGTGCATCTGTACGAACGGGTACTCAACGGCGAAGCGCTGCACGCCTATGCCCCTACCCTGAAGGAGGCGCCCGGGAATAAGTTGTTGAGTATGGAGGAGTGAGAGCGTCGGGCGCTGAGGTTAAGCGCAGTAGGACACTTCAACGGGCAGATTTTTTTGGTTGTTTCCTGAAATTATTATAATTATTTCTGATTACAACTTGAAAAATTCAAATTTGCCTCAAAATACATACCCTATGTGGATTGATCGTATTCTTTTGTCAATAGTTGAAGAGCATCTTGAGGGAGGCAAGGCAGTCATACTCATCGGGCCACGGCAGGTGGGAAAAACAACCCTGCTGGAAAAAATAACAGAGCGATTTAAAGGCACGTTGATTTGGATGGATTGTGATGAACCTGATGTGCGGCAACGATTGACCAATGCGACCTCGACGGAGTTGAAAGCCTGGGCAGGAGATGCCGTATTAGTGGTGATTGATGAGGCTCAGCGGGTGAAAAACATCGGCCTTACGTTGAAACTGTTTACCGATAAAATCAAATCGGTCAAGTTATTGGTCACAGGGTCTTCTTCGCTCGATATCGCAAACGAAATTAACGAACCGCTTACGGGCCGCAAGTGGGAGTTCATGCTTTTGCCGATTTCCACGGAAGAGATGATACAGTATCATGGCGCAAACGAAGAAAAGCGGTTGCTGACACACCGATTGGTCTATGGAATGTACCCTGAAATTATCAATCGTCCGGGCAAAGAAGAAGCCCTGCTTCGGCAACTGAGCGGCAGTTATCTTTACAAGGACATTTTTACATTTTACGACATCCGAAAGCCCGAAGTATTGGAGAAGTTGCTCCAATCGCTGGCTCTCCAACTCGGCAGCGAAGTCAATTATCATGAGCTTGCCCAATTGGTCGGTACCGATCAGGCGACGGTGCAACGTTACCTCGACCTGCTCGAAAAAGCCTTTGTAGTGTTTCGCTTGCCGGCCTTCAGCCGCAATGTGCGCAACGAACTAAAAAAAAGCAGAAAAGTCTACTTTTACGACAATGGTATTCGAAACGCCATTCTAAACAGTTTCAAACCGGTAGATATGCGTACAGACACCGGCGCTCTTTGGGAAAACTTCCTTGTGAGTGAACGTGTCAAATGGCTGGGTAACCATCAATACGCTGCAAATCGCTTTTTTTGGCGCACCACCCAACAGCAGGAAATTGACTACATTGAGGAAAAAGACGGAGTTTTGTCTGCTTTTGAATTCAAATGGAGCCCAACTGCACGCGTTTCTTTTCCAAAGACTTTTTTGAATGCATACGACAACGTGCAAACCGCCGTCATTACCCCCGAAAACTACCTTTCCTTCATCGCACCAGCGTGACGTCGCCTTGCAAAAGCAACTCACGCCCGTCATTGTACAACAATACCGCGCGCCACAGGTACACCCCGGCCGGCGCTTCGGCGGCTTCGTGTGTGCCGGCCCAACCGGCAGCAGGGTCGTTGACGGCGAAGTTGCGGTTCTCGAACCAGAGCCGGCCGAAACGGTCGTACACCCGAAGTGAGGACACCGTTTTGATACCCTCCCCGCCATACACCGAGAAGACCTGGTTTTCGGTCAGGTCTGCCATTTCCGGCGCAAAAACGTTCGGCACGTATACGTCGCGCTCACGCTTGACCTCCACATGCAGTTCGTCCGTGGCCATGCAGCCGTCGGCGTTGATGGCCGTCACCTGATAGGTCAGGCTGTATTCCGGAGCGAGCAGGTAACTGTTGGGTGAAATTTTCTGCACACCGTAGTCCGGTTGCCAGATCAGGGTATCGGCGGGCGGGTTCACTTCCACCAGGCGGGACAGGGTGTCGCCGGAAAAAATGGTGGTATCGGGGCCCAGGTCGAAGATGAGTTCCAGGCCGCTGGGCAACAAAACCACTCGCGCAAACTCACATCCGGCGGCGTCTTCCATTTTAACAAAATAAACCCCGGGCTGGAGATTGTCCCAGGTGCGTTTAGCACTTTGAATGCCGCCGTTGAGGGAAAACAGATACGGGGGGATGCCGCCGGCAGGAGCGCTCAGGTGAATACTCCCGCTATTTTGGCCAAAACAGGTCTCGCCCTCGGCATCCACCTGAGCAGAAAGCGGGTCCGGAACAGACAGGGTGGTATCCATTACAATGGAACAACCACGGGCATCCGTCACCGTGACGGACAAGGGGCCTGAACCGAGGCTGTCGGCGCGGACATCCACATCGCCGTTCGACCAGGCGATCTGGTACGGGGGGGTGCCGCCGGCAGGCTCAAATACCGTCACTCCGTTCATGCCATACGAGCACGCCACGGGAAAACCGCCGAAATTGGTCAGAATAAACAGGTCCCCGCCCAGCGGCACAGGGTTGTTAATTGTTTGTGTCGAGATGGAATCCAGGCCATTTGCTCCCGTGAGCGTAATGCGGTACAAGCCGTGGGCAAGCCCGCTCAGTACGAACGGTTGTCCGTATTGGGTCAGTTGCCCGGTACCAGAGGCGCCGGAACTCGTGTTTACCCAAAGCATGGACACAGGCAGGGCGCCACTCAGAAGGGTCAGTTGGATACGTCCGTCCTGAGCGCCGGTACAAGATACGTCAGTGACGGAAAATTGCGCCGATGGTTTGCCGCTCTGGGCCCCTGCTCCCGTTGCGACCAACCACGCCAGCGCGAACAGCATGGTTTTCATGTTTTCTCAGTATGTTAGCAATCGTAAATCGTCCTTCGCAAATCGAACTTTTAAACTTCCCTCATGCCCACTCCCGCTGTTTCCGGTAGGCTACTCCTCTGAAAAAAGCGACCGGTGTTCCGTCTTCCCGAATGACCCGAATGGCATAATTGGACAAGCTGTTGCCCAGGTTTTCTTCCGTGGCCGTCGCCGTCAGCACATCGCCGGCGCGAACCGGTGCTACGTGTTCAATGGTGCAATGGATAGATAAAGCATGCCGGCCATGCGAATTGCAGGCAAACGCAAAAGCACTGTCGGCCAGCGAAAATGTGATACCGCCGTGCGCGACTCCAAACCCGTTGAGCATTTCGTTCCGCACGGACATCCGCAACGTGCACGTCCCCGCTCCTACCGCTACAAGTTCCATGCCCATCCATTGGCTGAACGGGTCGTTGTCGAACATTCGGTGGAAGATTTCGGTGGGCGTAAGCACGTTCAGGTTCCTGTTTTTTTGTTTATTCGGGGCACAAATATAGGCGGCAATCTGCTTCCTGTACGCACTTCGATGTGTTTACGTGTCGGGGACCGGCTCAAGGGGCAATTCCTGTTTAACAAATCCTTGCCAATTTTTGTCGGCAGCGTATCAAAACAAAAGCCCCCGCACCAGCCAGCACATCGGGTATCGAATGGTTTCCGGTACTCAGGCAGCTCAGTGAGATGAGTACGGCCAGAGCGTACCAAATCCATCGCCATTTTGGAAAACTGATGGAGAAATACTGTGCCGACAGAAAGGCCCAGATGACGTGAAAGGAAGGTAGTGCACAGGTTTCGCCGTCCATGGATCGCTCCAGCAGCAGCAACTCGCCCGCCCATGTTTGTGGATCAAAATCCCGCTGGTGTACGGCAAACGGGAACATCAGGTAAAGGAAACCCACGAGTGCGGTGCCGAACGTCGAATCAAAGAAGAGCCTGCGCAGGGAATGTTTCGTTTTCAGGACAAACGGAACTAACAGCGCAAACGGATAGGCAAGGTCGTACACGATTTGCGTCCATTCCCAAACCGGCCAGGTTTCTTCAAAAGGAAGGTTGGTGTAAACGGCGCAATCCGGCGTGCCTTGGCGGATAAAGTATTCGTACACACATGCATAGGGTACAAAAACCAGCAAAAAAACCGCAACTCGTTCCCGCCACGCGGGGGATTCGGCAGTTGAAGCGGGAATCGGGACGAGTATTTTCATAGGACAGACACAAAAAAACTGCGCTAAAGTCAGATACATTTTTCATCAGGGGTGTTTAAGAGGCTATTTGAATTTCAGTCACCGGGCTACAAGCGACCAATTTTGCTTCATGCTGCGTTAAAATTTTCGCCATAGGCCCCCGGCTATGCCTGCAAATTTTGCCTTGCCTGAATCAAAATTTGCTCGATTTCGCCTCGGCACTGAAACTCAAACAGCCTCTCAGAGGCGTCAAATTTCGCAGGCACCAAATTCCGGCAAAACCGACACAGCCACTTCTTGCCGTGGATACCGTACCTTTGCGCCACCGCCTTCCAATTCTTCTCCACATACGATGAGTGACCAGATTCAGCACGAGTGCGGCATCGCCGTTTTGCGACTGCTCAAACCCCTTGATTTTTACCACAAAAAATACGGGACGGCGTTTTACGGCATCCAGAAACTCCAGTTGCTCCTGCAAAAAATGCGCAACCGCGGGCAGGACGGCGCCGGTATCGCCACCATCAAACTCAACCCTGCGCCCGGCGAACGCTACATCAGCCGCAAACGCAGCAACACGCCGAATACCTACCTGACCGACCTGTTCGAGATGGTGTGGTCACGCGTCCGCGAAATCCCGCCCGAACGCCTTGGCGACACTGCCTGGCTCAAATCCAACGCCCCCTACGCAGGGGAAGTGCTCATGGGCCACCTGCGCTACGGCACCCACGGCGACAACAGCATCGAGCGCGTACACCCGTTTCACCGCCAGAACAACTGGATCAACCGGAACCTCCTGCTGGCCGGGAACTTCAACATGACCAACGTGGACGAACTGTTCCAGGAGCTCGTAGACCTCGGGCAGTACCCCAAGGAAAAAAGCGACACCGTCACCGTGCTCGAAAAAATGGGCCACTTCCTCGACGACGAAGTGCAGCGGCTCCACACCTGGTACAAACCCGACGGCTACTCCAACCAGGACATCAACAAACTCATTTTCGAAAGCCTCGACATCCAGCGCCTGCTGCGCCGCGCCTGCAAAAAATTCGACGGCGGCTATGTGCTCGGCGGCCTCATCGGCCACGGCGATGCGTTCCTGATCCGCGACCCCAACGGCATCCGCCCGGCCTACTGGTATCAGGACGACGAGGTGGTGGTGGCTGCCTCCGAACGCGCCGCCATCCAGACGGTGTTCAACGTGCGCTTCAACACCGTCAGGGAACTCAAACCCGGTCATGCGCTCATCGTCAAGTGCCACGGTACGGTGAGCGAACAGCCCTACGCCGACCCGCGCGAAACGCGGGCCTGCTCGTTCGAGCGCATCTACTTCAGCCGCGGAAACGACCGGGAAATTTATCAGGAACGCAAAAAACTCGGCCGGTTGCTGGCCCGCCCGGTACTTGATGCGGTTAATTTTGATCTGGAACACACCGTGTTCTCGTTCATCCCGAATACTGCCGAGGTGGCTTTTCAGGGTTTGGCCGAAGGCCTCGATCATGAACTCAACCTCTGGAAACAAGAGCATATCCTGCAACTCCAGGAGAGCAAGGAACTTAATCCGGAAAAACTCCAGGCCATTCTCGAACGCCGTCCGCGGGTGGAAAAATTAGTACACAAGGATGAAAAACAACGCACGTTCATCGCCGACATCAAAAGCCGGCACAACATGGTGAGCTACGTGTACGACGTCACCTACGGCCTGGTGGAAAACAACAAGGATACCCTTGTGCTGCTCGACGACTCCATCGTGCGCGGCACCACTCTGCGCGACAGCATTGTGACCATCACCGCCCGACTCAACCCAAAGAAAATCATCGTGTTGTCCAGTGCCCCCCAGATCAGGTTTCCCGACTGCTACGGCATTGACATGAGCAAAATGAAGGACTTTGTGGCCTTTCAGGCGCTGGTCGAACTCCTGCACGAAACCGGTCGCGACAAACTCCTCGACGAAGCGTACAAGCGCTGCAAGGCTTCCGAAAACCTGCCCGTGGAAATGATCCAGAACGAAGTGGCGCCGCTGTACAACCACTTCGAGTACTGCGAAATCAGCGCCCGCATCGCCAAACTGATTACCCCGCCGGGAATCAAATCCGAGGTGCAGGTTATTTTCCAGACGCTCGACGGCCTGCACACGGCCTGCCCCAAAAACCGGGGCGACTGGTACTTCTCCGGGCGCTACCCCACCCCCGGCGGCAATCGGGTGGTGAACCGCGCGTTTGTGAATTTTATGGAGGATCGGGACGAGCGGGCGTACTGATCACACATCATACGACACCTCCACGACCTCCGTCTCCGGCCGCGCCTGGCAGGTAAGGCAGTAGCCGGCCTTCACCTCCTCGTCGTCAAGCGCGTAGCAGGCGTCCATTTTTACCTTGCCATTCAGCACCTTGGCCATGCAGGTCGAGCAGGCGCCGGCGGTGCAGGAATACGGCGCGTCGTGTTTCTCCTTCACCATGACATCCAGAATGGTCGCACCGGGCGGGATGCTGGTCTCAATGCGTTTGCCGTTGAGGTGCACGATCAGTTTGGCGCCCGCCCCGCTCGCCGCTTCACTGAATTCGCCCGGGGTGTGTGAAGCGTTGACAAAGTGCTCGGTGTGAATTTGTTTTTCGGAAATGCCTCGGGCGAGCAGGGCGGATTTGACCGAATCGGTCATCCCACCTGGGCCGCACACGAAGTAGTGGCAGTCGCCTTCCGGGCCGTGCGGCATGTTTTCGTCCAGGAAAGTAGTCGCTGCGCGCGCGTCAATCCGGCCTGTTTTGCCGTTCCAGTTGGAACTGTATTTTTTAAACAAACCAAGGAAGCTGCCTGTGGCTTCTTTTTTCGGGCGACTCAGGATGTGCTCCACGAAAAGTTGACCGGTATAGCGCTCGGACAGGCGATCCAGTTCGTCGCGAAAGATGATATTCTCCTCGTCGCGGCTGCCGTAAAGCAGGAAAACGGCACTCATCGGCTCGGCCTCCAGCGTGGTTTTCAGGATGGACATAAGCGGCGTGATGCCGCTGCCGGCGCCAAAAACGTAGTAGGTGCGGCGTTTGTCAGGGTCAAGTTTGACAAAAAAACGCCCGTCGGGCGGAGCCACTTCGAGCGTGTCGCCGGGCTTGAGCGAGTCGTGTAAAAACGCCGACATCCGGCCACCGGCCACCTTTTTTACCGTGACGGCAAATCGCTCTTCCAGCGGACTGGACGACATGGAGTACGAACGCCGTACCTCGTGCCCGCCGATATCGTGCCGAACGGTAATGTGCTGGCCCTGCGTGTACGCGAACGCATCGCGCAGGTTCTCCGGGATTTGAAATTCCAGTGTGACGGCGTCGGGAGTTTCCGGGGTAATCTTGCTGATTATGAGTTTATGAAAATCCATGTTAAAGCAGGTTGGGCGGGTTGAGCGGGTTGAGCGGGTTGAGCGGGTTTAACGGGTTGAGTAAGTTGAGTTTGAAAGCCCCGAAGGGGCGCCATATCCGAAAGCAGGGCAGCGCCCTGCTTTTCTACGACATCTCGACGGGAAGCCCTGAAAGGGCGCTATATCCTCACACGCGGCTGTGTTATGCCGCCCTTTCAGGGCTTATTCGCAGGGCAGGACTTTATAAGCAGGGCGCTGCCCTGCTTTCGGGTCTGGCGCCCCTTCGGGGCTTTCAAACTAAACTTACCCAACCCGTTAAACCCGTTAAACCCGTTAAACCTCCTTGTCCTTAATCCGGTTCAAAACCGAGTACAATATTAAACTTGGCAAATTGGGACCAGCCGGCGCCCGAGTTGATGAGCGAGGGTTTGTCGAAGCCGTAGCCGTAGTCGAAACCGAGGGTGCCGAACATGGGCAGGAATACACGCAGACCAAAACCGGCGGAACGGCGCAGGTCAAACGGATTGAAGTCTTTGGCCGACTGCCAGGCATTGCCGCCCTGCGCAAACGCCGTAACAAAAATTGTGCTGGAAGGGTTGAGCGAGATCGGGTAGCGGAGTTCGACGGTGTACTTGTTGAACACGCCGGCGCCACCAGGGAATGGGGCCATGATGTCGGACACCTCGTAGCCGCGCATGCTGATGATGCTACGGCCGAAAAAGCCGAAGTTTTGGTTGTTCAGGCCGTCGCCGCCGAGGTCGAAACGCTCGAAGGGGCTGAGGCCGGTTTTGTCCGTCCAACCGTCGAGGATACCAATTTTAGCCTGTGTTTTCAGCACGAGTTTGCCCACGAGGGTAGTGTACCATTCGGCATCGAAGCGCCACTTCACGTACTCGATGTAGCGGTAAATGTCCTGCACGTTGTCGCTTTCGTAAAACGATTTTTCCTTGAACCAGGAATACGGCGGGGTAGCCTTGACGGTGAGCGACACGAGCGAACCGGTTTTCGGGAAAATCGGGTCATTGATGCTGTTACGCGCCAGGGTTAAACTAAAACTGTAGTTGTGGTAAATACCCTGATTGACGACGCGCCCCTTGTCGTCGCGGAAACTTGTCCAGTTGTTGATGTTCAGGTTTTGCATGTCGAGGTTGGCGCGGAAGACGAAGTTGTCGTCCGGCCACTTCAGTCGTGTACCGAAACCAACGGAACCTTGCAAAATGGTAAGTTGCTGATACGTGGACGAACCCTCGAAACCACTGGAAATTTTGTTGTAAAACCCGGCTACGGTGAGCGAATTGGGTTTCTTGCCGCCCAGCCAGGGTTCAGTGAAGGACACGTTGTAGGACTGGAAGTTTTGTCCCGAAGTTTGGCCGCGCAGGCTGAAGCGCTGGCCGTCGCCTTGAGGTAAGGGGTTCCAGGCTTCCCGGTTTTTGATGTTGCGCAGCGAAAAGTTGTTGAACGTGACGCCCAGCGTACCGATGACCCCGCCGCGGGAGAATGCCGTACTGGGCTGGTAACCTGCCGAGAGTTCGAGCTGGTCGGAAGGCTTTTCCTCCACGGTGTACTCAATGTCCACGGTGCCCCGCTCGGGGTTTACCGGAGTGTTGATGCTGAGCGCTTCCGGGTTAAAATAGCCGAGGTTGACGATTTCGCGCTGCGAGCGGATGATGTCGGAACGGCTGAACTTGTCGCCCGGACGGGTGTACAATTCCCGGCGGATGACGTGCTCGTGGGTGCGGTCGTTGCCCTTGATGACTACGCGGTCAATGGTAGCTTGCGGGCCTTCGTAGATGCGGATTTCGAGGTCAATGGAGTCATTTTCGATGGAGGTTTCCACCGGATCGGCCCGGAAAAACAGGTAGCCGTTGTCGAGGTACAGCGAGGAAATATCGCGCCCGTCCTGGCTGAACGACAAGCGGGTGGTGAGCAATTCCTGGTTGAATACATCGCCTTTGTTGATGCCGAGTACCTGGTCGAGCGCCCGGTTTTCGTAGATGGTGTTGCCTTTCCAGGCGATGTTTCGGAAGTAGTAGCGGTTGCCCTCCTGAATGTCGAGTTGCAGGACAACATCGCCCTTGGGCGTGCGCCAGATGCTGTCGCGCAGCACGCGGGCATCGCGGAAGCCGATGGAGTTATAGTATTTTTCAATGGCGTACTTGTCGTCCTCGTAGTCGCTTTCCACGAGTTTGGACTTTTTGAAAATCTTGCCCTTGCGCTTCGTGTTTTCCATTTTCTTGCGCAGGGTTTTGGCTTTTACCTGTTTATTGCCGACGAACCGGATGTCGCTGATCTTGATACGCGGGCCGGGATCCACGACAAACTCAATGACGGCGCCGTTGGTGGCGCGTTCGTCGGGATTCACTTTCAGGGTGACGTTGGCATCGAGGTAGCCCTTCTCAATGAAGTATTTCTCCATGCCGTGTTTGATGGACAGCTTGCTGTGTTCGGTCAGGATGGTTCCTTTTTGAAGGAACTTGTTCACGATGGCGTTCAGGTCTTCGTGTTTGCCTTTTTTCACGCCGGAGAAAAAGTGCCGGGTATATCGGGGCAGTTCCTTGACGGCGATTTCAAGGAAAATTACGTTGCCCTGTGTGCGTTCGCGGATGATTTGCACGTCGGTGAACAGGCGCAGGCCCCAAAGCGCCTGCAGGGCCTTGGCCACCGCCGGCCCGGGAATGCGCAACTTATCGCCCACGCGGAGGCCGGAAATGGACACGAGCGCCTGCGGGTCGGCAAATTGAGCGCCGGTGACGCGCACGCCGCCGATCTCGTAATCGGTCGGTTTGTCGTAGGTCATTATGGGCAGCGTGGAATCGGCGGGGCTTTGGGCCTGTGCTGCAGCCGCACCGAGTGCGAGCAGGACAAGGCCGAGAAAAGGCAATTTCATGGACATCAGTTGACGTGTGTTTGAATGGGCAGTTTAGCGAATCAGGGGCGTACGGTGCGACCGGCTTTGATCATTTCCTGCAGGTTGGGGCAGGTATCGAACGGATCGCCGATGGTCATGTAGGTGCTGCGGAGTTTTTCCAGTACCCATTTTTCGAGGTAGTCGCCCTTTTTCTGTTCGAGCGCTGCCACCTGTATTTTATTGTAATCCTGCTTCAGGTCGGCTTTGTGGGGTTTGGAACGGCTTTGTAATTGTACAAGTCGGAATCGGCGGGTACCGTCGGGAGCGCGGTAGGGGATTGGTTCGGTCACTTCGCCGGGCGAGATGCCGTCAATAGCAAAGAAGATGTTGGTGTCGAGGTCGGCCACCTCGAAAAATGTGTTTCCGGTGCGCGGGTTGGCCACGCGCCCGTCGTTGTTGTAGCTGGCCACGTTTTTGTCGCCGAATTGTTTGACGGCAATCGTGAAGGTCATGTCGCCGCTGGTGATGAGTTGGCGGATGGAGTCGAGTTTGGCCTCAGCCATCTCGAAGTCTTTTTCAGTGATTTCAGGTTTGATCAGGATGTGGCGGGCGTGCACGAGGTTGCCACGGCGTTCGAGCAGCTGGATCAGGTGAAAGCCGAATTCGGTTTCGATGAGCGGGCTGATCTGGTTGGGGTCGAGTTTGTACACGGCTGCTTCGAATTCGGCCACGAAGGTGCCGCGCTTTTGCCAGCCGAGGTCGCCGCCTTTGCTGCCGCTGCCGGGGTCGGCGCTGTGTTTTTTAGCGAGGTCGGCAAAACTCTCGCCGCCTTCGACAATGCGACGGCGCAGGTCTTCCAGAAATTCGCGGGCTTTGGCCTTTTCCTCCGCGTTCACAGGCGGGTTGTACACGAGCTCGCGCACTTCCACTTCGGAGTTGAAATACGGCAGGGAGTCTTTCGGAATTTTATTGAAAAATGCCTGAACCTCTAAGGGCGAAACGGTCGCCTTCCCCGTAATTTCACCCTGCATACGTTCAGACAGGAGTTGGCTGCGCATGTCGTTGCGCATCTGGTCTTTGATCTCGTTGACGGTTTGGCCGTAATATTCCTCAATAGCCTTTTCATCCTGATTGAAATACACCCGCAGTCGCTCGACGCGGGCTTCCAACTGGTTTTCCACCTCTTCGTCCTTGAGCGGGATGGAGTCAATTTTTGCTTGATTGACGAGCAGTTTTTGCGCCAGCAGGTTTTGCATGGCAATGCAAACGTGGTCGGGAGGCAGGTTAGGGTCTTGCTGTTTCAAGTATGCCAGTTGTTCCTGGACTTCGCTCAGCAGGATGACCTCTCCGCCTACCGTGGCGACGACCTTGTCAATGATGGCTCTTTCGTTTTGTGAAAATACCGGAGCCGACAGGAGCAGTAAAGCCGGCAACAGCCGGATTCCGGTGCAGGTTTGGTTCAAACGGTTGAATATCATGGTTGAAAAATTCATAGTCCTGTTTTTGTTTGCAGGTTTGGTTTCCCAAAGCACTACCCTACTGAAGTATCTGGATATTCTGGCGTCGGAGTTCCTGTTGGTAAAGTTCTTCTTTCCAGCGTTCGAGCAATTCCAGTTTGCGTTTGTGCAGGATAACCTTGGAGGCTTGTTCTTTCACATACTCGAATGGGGCGGTTTCTTTGCCTTTGACGGTTTCGACGACGCGGTAGTAGTACCGGAAATCGCCGTCGCTGAGGGTACCTTCCCGCCGAGTGCTCACGTTGTCGGAACTTAACGTTCCTTTGGGCAAAAGCGCGGCTATTTCCTCCAACTTATACCACTTTTCGGTATCGAGCAGGGCGAGAGCGGCCCATTGTTTGGCGTAGTTGCGCAGTTTGGCGGCATCGGTGGCCGTGCGGCCATACCAGAGTTTGTTGAGTTCGTTTTGTGGCGCGTTGGACGGGAGTTTGAGGAGTTGGCACTTCAGGATGGTGCTCTCCAGCTGGAACTGATCCATGTTGTTTTCGTAAAATGCCTTCAGTTCTACCTCCGAGACGGTACTATCCAATTTTTCGGCAATGATTTGCTCTTCGAAATTGAAGCGCACGAGGCTCGCCCGGTAGTCACGCACCAATTTGTCAATATTCAGGTCTTTGGGGATATTTCGCTCCGCTTCGTACATGAGCAGCTGGTCGCGAATCCAGCGCTGCACAAATGCCGATACCATCAGCGCGCTGTCGCCGGGAGTGGTGTTTTCCGGTACGATACCGTCCAGTTCCGAGAGGTACAGGCTTTTGTTGTACACCTTGGCCAACTGCCGGTCGCCTTCTCCTCCGGGCGGGTTGTCGGGCGAGCCGCAATGCCAGAGGGAAAAAATGCACCAAATGAAGAAAGGAAAGGTCAGAATACGCGCCATGTAGCAAAAAAACATATCCGGGCACCTGAGCGGTGCCCGGAAACGGCGCAAATGTAGGCGAAAAATAAGGTTGGTTGGTACGATTGCGTACCTTGGCTTTATGCGGGAATTATCCTTTGTCGAAGCGGATTTCCTGAATGGAGGCAGAACCGCCGCCTACTTTCAGGTAAATGTACACCCGGTAGGTGCCTGTGCCTGCCGACAGATTACCGATGCAATATTGATCGCTGTTCTCCCGGCTGGTGCCCTGGTGTATCTGGCTAAAACCTTTGGGCTTGTTGGCGTCAAAAAAGGATTGAAGCAACCCTGTGGCCTTGGTTCGTGAACACGATTGTTCTTTATCCAGAATGGACACCTCCACGTTGTCGGCCAGATACTGGGACAACGCGTTGGCATCGCCGCTGCCAAGCGCCCTCGAAATGGCTTCGAGCGTCGGATTGCCTTGATCGGCAAACAGGGCAACGGGGGCAAAAAGCAGCAAAAAAAGCATGTTCCTCATGGTATTGTTAGTTTGGTCAAGTTGAATGCACACTTGATACGCATGCATTTACCAAGGAAACTGCCAAAAACGATTCTTTAGTGTTAATGCGGCGTTAAAGAAATTGTACAGCCCTTTATTTGGCGATTTGGGCCTGCTGTTCGTTACTTGTGTACCGTTTTCCGCGCCATGAAACGTACACGTTTGTTGCTCTACTACGCCTTCCCCGTCCGGCTGCTTGTGCTGCACGTACGCAACCACGTGATGCTGGTTGCGCTCTGGGTATTTCTGGCCCTGCTAATGACCGGCAAAATCGGCCATTTTTTCGGCGTGTATTACCTGCTGCTCATGCCCGAGTACCACGGGGAGGTCAACTTCTGGAGTTTTTTCCTGACGGGCGCGGCTTGTGGCGCTTTTTTCCTGATCTGGAACCTGACTACTTACCTGCTTTGTGCCAGCCGGTTTCCGTTTCTGGCTACCCTGAGCGCGCCGTTCACCAAATTCGGGCTGAACAACGGCATCATTCCCTTTGCATTTTTGCTGACCTACCTGGCGGCTTCAATTTGGTTTCAGGCACACGATGAATTGGCAGGAGCAGTGGAAATTCTGCGCAACGTGGCAGGATTTCTGACAGGATTAGTGGCCATTATTGTGGCAGTGGCCGCTTACCTGCACCTGACGAACAAAGATCTTGCCTCCATATTACAACCCGGCCATTTTACCCCACGCCCGGGAAGCCGGTTGCTGGCTCCCGGGGCACATGTGCCGACCATTCGGGAGATTCGCAAAGGAGCCGCCCGCTGGCGAGTGGATACATACATGACCGAGCGGCTGCGGCTGCGCCCTGTGCGCAGCGTGGAGCACTACAACAAGGAAATTCTGGAAAAGGTATTCCGTCAAAACCACCTGAACGCTGTGGTAGTACAACTTGCCGCTGTGCTCCTGCTCATGTTTCTGGGGCTATTTATGGAGCAACCCTGGGCACGGATACCTACCGGCGCTACAATTTTTTTGCTGGCAAGTATGGCTATGGCCCTGTTCGGAGCCATCGTGTACTGGTTTCGGCGCTGGGCCTTGCTGGTTTTTTTGTTGCTTCTGGTTACCATCAATTTCGTCACCGGCATGGGCCTGTTTCACTACCGAAATCGGGCTTATGGCCTGGATTATTCCGAAAAAACACAGGCCGAGTATTCCTACAAATCCTTTGAGGCCATCTGCCACCCTGATACGGTAGCGCTGGATATTGCCCGGACAAAAAAAATCCTCGAAAACTGGCTGGCCAAAAACCGCGCAGCAGGTGTGGAACGCCCGAAATTGGTGTTCGTCTGCGTGAGTGGCGGCGGTATGCGTTCTTCCGTCTGGACCATGCAAACCCTCCAGCGGGCCGATGAAGCCACGGACGGGCGACTCTTGCGCCAGACGGCGCTCATTTCCGGCGCTTCCGGGGGCATGGTGGGTGCGGCGTATTTGCGGGAATTGTGCCTGCGCCGACAGGAAGGTGCGCCGATTTCGGTACACGACACGGCCTACCTGGCCGATATGGGACTTGACCTGCTCAACCCGGTCAGTTTTGCCATTATCTCCAATGACCTGTTTTTTCCCTTCGGCACCTTTCACGCTGCGGGCCACCGGTACCGCAAGGATCGCGGGTATTTGTTTGAGCACCAGCTCAACGAGAACTGCCGCGGCTTGCTGGATCGGCGTCTGGCCGATTACCGCCAACCTGAAGCCGAGGCCCGGATTCCCATGCTGCTCGTGTCGCCTTTTTTGCTCAACGACGCACGCCGGCTACTCATTAGTCCGCAAGGGGTATCCTACCTGATGCGCCCGCCGGGCAGCATCCCCACGGATGTAGACGGCGTGGATTTCCGGCGCCTGTTTGCCCGGCAGCAGGCCGACAGCCTGTCTTTCACCACGGCGCTGCGCATGAACTGTTCGTATCCGCTCATCCTGCCCCCGACCTGGCTGCCCTCCCAACCGGCTACGGAAGTGATGGATGCAGGATTTCGCGACAACTATGGCATTGCCACGGCTGTGCGCTTTGCCCAAACGTTCCGAGACTGGATAACGGAAAATACCGGAGGCATCGTCATCGTGCAGGTGCGCTGTTGGGAAAAGCAGCGCCCCATCAAAGAACGCGACTCGAAAGGCATCGTGGAAAACCTGTTCTCGCCGTTCAGTGCGGCAGCCAGTTTGACGTCTATGCAGGATTTTGAGCAGGATAATGCGCTTTCCTTGTTGAACAATGTGCTGGATAGCAACCAACTACAGGTAATCCGGTTTGTGTACCGCCCGTTGAAAAAAGAAAACGAAGCCTCCATGAGCCTGCACCTGAGCAAACGGGAAAAACGGGACATCATCGCCGCATTCTACCAGCCGGACATCCAACGAAATCTGGAGGAACTGAAATGCGCACTCAAGGAATAGGGTTGGAAACCTTAATTTTGGCGCATGAAACAACTCGTATTTCTGCTAACGGCCTTTGTTTTCGGATTTCAGAGCAACCGTACCGCCGCAGTCTATCAGGCACCGGAGCCGGCCAAAACGCCCAAAAACATCATCCTGATGATCGGCGACGGGATGGGGCTTGCACAGGTCACTGCCGGCCTGTATGCCCAACCGGAAGGTCTGAATCTGGAGCGTTTTCCGGCAACGGGTTTGATCAAAACGCATTCGGCCAAAAACCTGATCACCGACTCGGCGGCGGGCGCCACGGCATTTGCCTGCGGCTGCAAAACCTACAACGGTGCCATCGGGATGACGGCACAAAAGAAACCGTGTTATACCATCCTCGAAGAGGCCGAGGCATTCGGTTTGGCTACAGGCCTGGTCACCTCATCCAGCATTACGCACGCCACGCCGGCAGCATTTATTGCACACGCCCGCGACCGCACGTACATGGAAGAAATTGCTGCATATTTCCTGAAAACAGACATTGACCTGTTTGTCGGCGGCGGCATGCACTACTTTACAGACCGAGCCACTGACAGCCGCAACCTGATCCGGGAACTTGTGGAAAAAGGCTACGTGACAGGCGACTTTACGCAAAAGCCACTGGCGCAATATTCCCCTGACCCCCAACAGCCGTTTGTATGGTTTTCTGCTCTGAAAGAGCCGGAATCGGTGGTGGATGGACGAGATTATCTGCCCCTGGCGGCTCGCTTGGCGCCGGAGTTTCTGGCACGCCGCAGCGACAAAGGCTTTTTCCTGATGATCGAGGGCGCGCAAATTGACTGGGCCTGCCACAGCAACAAGGACACTATGGCCGTGCAGGAAATGCTGGATTTCGACAGGGCTATTGGCGAGGTACTGCGTTTTGCCGAACAGGACGGCAATACGCTTGTCATTGTGACTGCCGACCACGAGACCGGAGGCATGGCCCTGCTCCGGGGCGCCGACAGAAAATCGCTGAAAATCAAGTTTACTACCGACTACCACACGCCCGTTCTCGTGCCGGTGTTCGCCTACGGCCCCGGCGCCGAACAGTTCAACGGCCTGTACGACAACACGGATATTTATTTCAAAATGCGCGCCTTGTTCGGGTTTCCTCCAGGCGAGGAGGCCAGATAACAAAACAGGGCCGGCGAATAGCCGGCCCTGTCAAAGTTCACACCTTAAAATCGGGTATTAAATTGTGGTGAGGAGACCAGCCCTACCCCCCAGCGGACTGGTCCCTCCCCACGGGCTTAAGGCCACATTTGACCTTAATATTCTTCATGGAATTTTTTCCGATGCCTGTAAAAACCAACCGATTGCTTTTGTTCGGTTGCCGCTCGTTGGCGACACTGCACATTTGCAAGGACTGTGCCAACATGGTTTGCCGGGCATGGGAAATTCCAAAGCCGATGCCGTGTCGTATCCGAAACCGGGTAGTTTATGCGTCATTTTGTCAGCCAAGCGACGGATGGCACGCGCTTTGGAAGCCAGGAACGTCGGTGAGGTTTGAAACCTCACCGACGTTTAGAAATAAAACCGTCCCGACTTATGCAAAAAGGTACCATTTCCGTCCAGACCGAGAACATCTTCCCTATCATCAAAAAATTCCTCTACTCCGACCACGAGATTTTCCTGCGCGAACTCGTGTCGAATGCCGTAGACGCCACTACCAAACTTCAGGTGCTGGCCCAGCGCGGCGAGGTGAAAGGCGAAATCGGCGATACCACCATTCAAATTTTACTCGAACAGGAAAACAAACGACTGATCGTGCGCGACCGCGGCATCGGCATGACCGAGGAGGAGGTACAGAAATACCTGAACCAGATCGCGTTCAGCAGCGCCACCGACTTTCTTGAAAAATACGAAGCCGGCGGCATTATCGGCCACTTCGGCCTCGGGTTCTATTCGGCATTTATGGTAGCCGACAAAGTAGAGGTCGTCACCCGTTCCTGGCAACCGGATGCACATGCTGTGCGCTGGACCTGCGAAGGCTCGCCCGAGTTTGTCCTCGAAAAAATTGAAAAAGACGCGCGCGGCACCGACATCATCCTCTACATCAACGAGGAAAATCAGGATTTCCTTGAAAAACACCGGATCGAAGACCTGCTGGAGAAATACTGCAAATTTTTGCCGGTGCCCATTCAGTTCGGCACGCGTACCGAATACGAAACCGTGGGCGAGGGCGATGAGGCCAAAGAAGAAAAAAGCGAAGTGGCCAACATTATCAACGAAACCCGCCCGCTCTGGAAAAAAACACCCACCGAACTCAAGGATGAGGACTACCTCGACTTTTACCGTTCCCTGTACCCCATGGCAGCGGAACCCATGTTCTGGATTCACCTGAATATTGACTACCCGTTCAACCTGACCGGCGTCCTGTATTTTCCGAAACTCGGAAATGCCGTGGAGGTTTCCCGGAACAAAATCCACCTGTATAGCAACCAGGTATTCGTGACCGACGACGTCCGCGAGATCGTACCTGAGTGGCTCCTGCTGCTACACGGGGTCATTGACTCGCCCGATATCCCGCTCAACGTGTCGCGCTCCTACCTGCAAAGCGATGCCAACGTCAAGAAAATCAGTGAGTACATCGCCAAAAAAGTAGCTGACAAACTGCACGAACTGTTCAAGGCCGACCGCACGGCATTCGAGCAGAAATGGCGCGACCTCGGGGTGTTTGTGAAGTACGGCATGGTTTCCGATCAAAAATTCCAGGAGCGGGCCATGAACTTCGCCCTGGTGGAAAACACCGCCGGTGAATTCCACCTTCTCGCCGATTACAAGGAAAAAATCAAGGCCAACCAGACCGACAAACACCAGAAGGTCGTCTGCATCTACACCCAGGACCCGGAAGGGCACGACGCGATCGTGAAAGCAGCCGAAAATCGCGGCTACGACGTCCTGAGAATGGATACCGTGCTCGACAACCACTGGATGCAACACCTGGAATACCGCTCGAATCTGGACCTTCTGTTTGTGCGCATTGATTCCGACACGCTGGACAATCTGGTGCAAAAAGAGGAACAAAAAACCTCGGTACTCAGCGAGCAGGAAATCCAATCGGTGAAATCGGTTTTTGAAAAAACTGTCGGCGCCAAAACTTCCGGCGGGCGTGTGGAATGCGCCGCGCTGGCGCCCGACGATGCGCCAGTGACCATCACACGGCCCGAATTTTTGCGCCGCATGAAAGAAATGCAGGCCCTGCAAGGTATGGGCGCCGGTGGCGGAGATTTTCTCGATTCGTACAACGTAGTGGTGAACACCAACCACCCCTTAGTGGCCGGCAAGTTGGTCAAAACCGAAAACGAAGCCGACCAGACCGCTCTGGCCCAATACCTGTTCGACGTGGCGCTGCTCCAGCAAGGTATGCTGCGCGGCGCGGCGCTGACGAAGTTTGTGGAAACAACGCTGGGGAGGTTGTGAAAAAGTTTCTGGTTGGAGGGTTTCTGGTTGGAAACCCTCCAACCAGAAACCTAAATTATCTCGTGAATATGCGCCTGGATGCTCTGTGCCATACGGCTTAGGGGCAGGTCGTTTTCGTCGGCGCCAAACGGTTCCTCAATTTCTTCGGCAATCAGTTCCAGACTTGCGAGTACGAAAAAGATGAACGCCACCATCGGCACCACATAGTAGCCGAGGTTGAAGACGTAGCCAAAGGGCAGGGTGGCCACGTACACGATGATGAATTTTTTGATAAACACGCTGTACGAGTACGGGATCGGTGTGTTTTTGATGCGCTCGCAACCGCCGCAGATGTCGGTGAACGACTGGAGTTCGGCGTTGATGAACAACAGTTGCTCGCCGGTGATTTTTTTGTCCTGCAGCATTTCCTGCGCGCGGCGGTACATGAGGGCGGCCACCTGATTGGGCACGTGTTTTTCGAGGTCGAGGGTATGCCGGGCGTGTTCGGGTAGGTCGTCGAACATTTCAATCCGGACATTTTCGCTGCGCAGATGATTTTTCAGGGCAGTTGCGTAGGCGGGTATCAGAATGCGGAAGTAGCCCCGATTCGGGTCGTCTTCGGGCAGCATAGCGGCCAATTTCATGGCTAAGTTCCGGCTGCTGTTTGTCAGCGCGCCCCAGAGTTTTCGCCCTTCCCACCAGCGCTCGTAGGCGGTATTGGTGCGAAAAACCAGGGCAAAGGAGATGACAAACCCGAGCAGCGTGTGCATCAGCGAAATATTCCGAACGAGGCTGTTTTCCCCTAACTTCCAGTACTCTAACTCCAGCCACGCCACAAATGCCGAGTAGATGCAGACCCCGATTATCCAGGGAAAAAGGCGTCGCATCGTGTCGGAACGATGAAAGTGAAACGGCGGCTGAAACCACTCTTTCGGGTTATGGGCAATCATGTTGTATCGCGGTTGTTTGTTCTTAAAAACAGAGAATGCTATTCGGCCAATAACCGGATGGACGGTTGACAATCTTTTGATCGCAAGCCACATACTTTAACTCAAAACTCAAAACTCAAAACTACTTACTCTTCCCGTAAATAAGCAGGCACCCGTACCGCACGAGCAGCCGGCGCCAGCGAGGCAAGCAGCCCGATGCCCAGCACCGTAGCAGTGACGGGCACAAAATCCTGGATACGCATGGAGATGGGGTAACTTTCCACCAGAAAGCCTTGCGGGATCGTGACGATACCCCAGGTTTTTTGCGCAAAATACAGCCCAACTGCCAGCACCATGCCGATACCCATACCAAGTGCCGTGAGCAGTAGGCCTTCTCCCAAAAATATGCGCCGGATTGTCTGGGCGTCGGCGCCCATGCTTTTCAGGATGGAAATATCTTTTTGCTTATCCAGGACAATCATCCACAGCGCGCCTACCATGTTGAATGCCATGAGCAGCAGCATGAGGGTGGTGATGGCGAAGCCCATCCATTTTTCGAGGCGCATGACTTTGAAAAACGCCTCGTTTTGTTCGTAGCGATCGCGCAAAACGTATCCGTCGCCGAGTACCGCAGCGACGGCTTGTTTGACGGAAGCCGGGTTGGTCCCCGACGCACAACGTATTTCCAGAGCAGATACCGTACCGGGCGGCGCCTCCAGCAGATCGCGCATAAAGCCGAGGTTGGTCAGCACATACTGGTTGTCAAAATCCTGTTGGATGGAAAAGGCGCCTTTGGGGTAAGCATACCGCACCGAGAACGAATTATCGAGCACTGCCGCTTTTTCCTTGGGCATGTACACCCGGAGTACGGCAATAGGGTTGTCCAGATTGACACTGAGCTTGTTCCGCATTCCCGCCCCCAGGACGGCGCAGTTGCGGTCGTCCTCCTCCAGGCGGTATTTGCCTTCGCGTATGGTCGAGTCAATATCGTTGACGCGGGCGAAATACCCATCCACACCTTTCAGCACACCGAAATCCTGCGAGCCTTCGTATTCGAAGAATGCAATCTCTTCGAGGGTTTCGCTTACGACGAAAACGCCGGGCAGACTGCGAATTTTTTCGAGGGTCAAACTGTCTACCTCAAACGTTTTGCCTTTGGCGGCCGTGATTTTAATCTCGGGATTGAAATACCCGAACAAGCCCGACAGCAGGTCTTCAAACCCGTTGAACACCGACAGGATCAGGATCAGCGCCGCCGTACCCACCGAAATGCCAAACACCGAAATGCCGGCGATGATGTTGATGGCATTCGTGCTGCGTCGGGCAAAGAGATATCGTCGGGCAAAGAGGAACGGGATGTTCACGGATGCGGCGGTGTGGTTGGTTTAGGTGGAGGCTACATGTTTAAAAATCAAAACCTTGTCAATTTTGCTTTTGTCCATGTCCACAATTTCAAAGCGATAACCCTCGGCGTCGAAGTAGTCACCGGCCTGCGGGATTTCGCTCATCTTGTGCAGAATGAAGCCGGCAAGTGTGGCGTAATCGGTTTCGTCCGCATCAAATTCGGCAACATGCACGGTGTCGCGCAGTTCGTCAATGAGGATACCGCCCTCCACAAGCAGGCTGCCGTCTTCGCGGGTAACGATTGCCGGGTACTCAATATCGTCCACGTCCGGAAGGGCCCCGAAGATATTTTCGGTCAGGTCGTGCAACGTGATGATTCCCTGAATGGAGCCATATTCGTCCACCACAATGGCGAAGTAGTTGCGCTCCTTGCGGAAACGTTCCAGAATTTTCAAGGCGTTCATGGTCTCGGGCACATACAGTGGGGGCGCCAGAATGCTTCTCAAGTCAAACCCGGGTTTGTCCCGGTTGTCAATGTAATCGCGCAGCCGGAGCACCCCCAGAATATTTTCGATGGAACCGTCGCAAACCAGAAATTTGGTATAGCCGCTTTCCCGAACGATGCGCTCTGTTTCTTCTGCCGGTGCATGTATATCCAGCCAGACCAGATCATTCCGATGCGTCATGACCGAGTACGCGTCCCGGTCGGAAAAACGCAGGATATTTTGAATAAACTCACTTTCTTTTTTCTCTAAAACCCCCTGCTGGTTGGCCTTGCGCACCATTTGTTTGATTTCTTCCTCAGAAATGTGCTGTTCTTCCCGGGGTTTGATCAGGAACAATCGGAGGATAAGTCGGGTAAGCAGGTTCAGGGAAAACGAAAGCGGACGGATGATGAATGCAACGGCGCGCAGTACCGGTGTCAAGGCCATCATCAGGGTTTCGGCATGGCGGACGGCAATGTGTTTTGGGGCCAGTTCGCCGACGGCAATGACGCATCCTGCGGCAAGGACAATTGCCAGCGCCATGGCCAATTGGCCGGCATAAGGCTCAAAAATCGGCACGTTCCCCAGCACAGGCGCAAGGTGTCCGCCGAATTTCACACCGACAAATGCCCCTTCGATGAGCGTCAGCAATGAAATCCCTACGCGCATTGTCAGGAGAAAACTCTCTTTGCCCGCCAGCAGTGCGAGGGCAGTACCGGCCCCCGGGTTCCCTTTCGCTTGTTCGCTTTCGAGACCGGTTCGTTTCGCAGCGATCAGGGCAGTTTCGCCCAATACTAGGAAACTGTGGAGGGCGAGCAGTAGAATAAGTATGGCTATGTCCATGAAAGATTGCTGCAAAAGTATCGCAAGAAGCCGTAACCTTGCAGGGTTTTTATGCGGGTTGCCTGAATGGTTGTTAAAAAATGTTAAAGCAGGGCATATTTTTTGCTCAAATACAACAACGGCCTACTTTTGGCTCCGCAATACAGACGCACTATCAACTTTTCATTCATCCAAATTTTCTTTGCGTATCGGCTAAAACTTGTACACCATTTAAATGCTCTTGTTAATTTAACTGGTAAAACAGCAAAACACTCCTTTGCTCATGCAAGTTATGCCGATGTTGATCAACGATCACGAACTGATCGCCCGTTACGTGGATGGTGACGAAAGTGCTTTCGAAACGCTACTCCAGCGGTACAAATCCAAAATTTACACATCTATTTACCTGTTTGTCAAAGATCAGGCCCTTGCGGAGGACATCTTCCAGGAGGTTTTCATCAAGATCATTGACACCCTGCGCAAAGGAAAATACAACCACGAAGGCAAATTCGTGCAGTGGGCCATGCGTATTGCCTACAACATGTGCGTGGACTACCACCGCCGCAACAAACGCCGCTCGCACATCAACCCCACGGAAGATTTCGACATTTTCGAAGTCCTGCGCTTGAGCGACGACGGCCCGGACACCGACATCATTCGCAGCGAAATGCACACCCGCATCCGCTATTTGGTGGACGCCCTCCCCGAAGAGCAACGCGAGGTGGTCATTCTGAGGCACTATGCCGACATGAGTTTCAAGGAGATCGCGGCGCTTACACGCGTGAGCATCAACACGGCTCTGGGTCGGATGCGTTACGCCCTTATCAACATCCGCAAGATGATGGCGGAAAAAGATATCGTACTTCAATAGACGCCCCGGCACCTTTTCCTGTTTCGACTTTTCAGCAGTAACCAGCCGGAAAAGCCGAAATTGTCATCCCGACAAGAGTTCCCTACCTTTGGCTGTGAATTTGTCATTTTGACCAACCTGCATGGAAAAGGCCCGCGTCAGCATCATCATTCCAACCAAAAACGAAGGCAAGTATATCGGCCCCACCATCGAACAGTATCGCCACCTGTTGGAGCCGTTCAACCTGGAAATCATCGTTTCCGATGCAAACAGCACGGACGAAACCGCCGATATCGTCCGGCGCTACCAGTCCGAATGGGGCGAACACCGGGTCAAATTAGTACAGGCTCAAGGGAAACAGAACATTGCCATCGGTCGGAATCTGGGCGCGGCAGCAGCCGTCGGCGACATCCTGTTTCACTCCGACGCCGACGTGCATATTCCTAACCCGGAGATATTTTTCAACAAAATTCTGGCGGCGTTTGACAATCCTAAAGTGGTAGCCGCCACCTCTCCCATCTGGGTTTACCCGCAGGAAGCGAGTTTGTCTGACAAGGCCTACCACGTTCTGATGAACCTGGTTATTCGGCTCTCCTTCACCTTTGGAGTATATCTGGCGAAGGGCGAATGTCAGTTCGTCCGCCGATCCAAATTTGAGCAGATCGAAGGCTACAACGAGAAGATCGTAGCCGGTGAAGACTGCAACCTGTTTTTTCGTTTGCACAAAATTGGAAAAATCGCCTACCTCTACCACCTCAAGGTGTACCACTCGCCGCGGCGGTTCCGGCAGTATGGCTACATCCGGGTAAACTTGATCTACCTCCGGGAGGGTCTTTCGCTGCTGTTTTTGGGCAAATCGTATGTGGAGGAATGGAAGCAGATCCGGTAGGGGGTGATAAATATAAAAGCGACTTACCCGCTCTTCGCGCATAAGTCGCTTTATTTCCCATGTGGGCCCGGCAGGAATTGAACCCGCGACCGTCTGATTATGAGTCAGCTGCTCTAACCACCTGAGCTACGGGCCCGCGCGCACACGAGGTGTGGCGTTTGCGGGGCAAATGTACGCCTATTTTGTTTGCGGGCAAGGCTTGCGGCAGATCAGTCTACTTTTGCTTTGAACGGATACTTAAGTCCTTCGTACTCTTTCAGGATCATCTTTACGGAGCCTACCGATACAGGCGTTTCCAGCATGATCGGAATCCTGTTTTCATCATCCGAAACCCAAACGGTCATCTTCGCTTCGTCTTTGAACACATTGCCCACGATGACCTGCGGCTCGAATTTCAGCGTATTGTAACGCCCCATCCCGCGCACTTTTTTTCGGCCTTCCTTGCCCATGTAGCGCATCTTGAGGGGGAATTCTTCCTGATCCATGAAGATTCGGAAGGGCTCTTCTGCGCCTTTGTTTTTGGCCGCAAAGTCAATGGTGCGCAGGAAGTACAGGCTGGAGAGGATGTCGTGTACCTTATCTTTTACGGGATGCTCGGTTTTTGTCTCTGGTTCGCCGCGTTTCGGAGCACGCCACACGGTAGTGCTTTGGGCCGCCTGATCAAAGGATATCCGCTCGAAAATCTGATACTTGCCTTCGTGGATGCTTCGTTCGGAGCGGGTTGGCAGCATGGTGGTTTTGTCTACCCAGGAATCATATCTGTCTTCGGCCTTGAAAAACCACTCGTACGAATCGTAGGTCGCGCCATAGGCCTGATAATGGTAATGTTTGTCTTCGTCAAACACCTTAAACGTTACCTCCCCGGCAGCCAGCCAGACGAAATTCCAGTTGTAAAAAATCTTGTAGGTGATTTTTTCACCGTGCTGAAAGGCGCCGTTAGCGGCTCGTATGGAGTCGGTCGCAGGCTGCGCAGTGACCGGGCTTGGAGGCAAATTCGGCGAAAAAAACGGGAAAACGGCCAGACAAAGGCTCAGTACAGATAATTTGATTCCTTTCATATTGAGTTGCTTTGGCATTGCAGACGCGAAAAAGCAAAAAAGTACCTCTAAACGAGCACAGGTTTTTCTTTAGTATTCGCGGGGTCGAGACATAAAAATGGGCAACTACCGGAGTGCGGCAGTTGCCCATAATGTTATGCGCGGTGCTCAATGAACAGGATTCATTGGCCTCGTCATTAAAATCAAATTAGAAACCGGAGGCTTTATTGCCCATGAAGCGGCCTTTGCCGGCATCCGGACCTTCGGGGCGAGCCTTGTCGGCTTCACCGGATTTAGCCACGCGGAAATCCGCACGGCGGTTCATCTCGGAGGAGCCTTTGGCCGGAACCAGTGCGCTGCCTTCGCCGGCGTAGTCCAGCACGAGGCGATCGCGCGAGATGCCATGCTGGTTCACGAGGAACTCGATAGCAGCCATGGCGCGGTTGTAGGACAAGACGTTGTTGTAGCCTTCCGAACCGACAGCATCCGTGTGGCCGGTAACGGCAACGCGAACTTTCGAGTTGTTTTTCAGCACCTGAGCTATCTGGTAGAGTTTTTCGTACTCACCATAGCCGATGTTGTAGCTGTTCGAGCTGAAGTTGATGATCGGCAGGAACCAGTCAGACAGGCCTTCCTGCACCGGCAGTTTGAAGTTGGCCAGTTTGGCGTCTATGAGTCGGTTCACGTCGTTTTCGGTGATCGGCTTCGGCACCTGAGCCACGCCGTTTGCATCAACCAGGTAGCCGGGAGGCGAGAACGGCTCTTTATCTTTGTAGTCCATTACCTTGTCCATGTCGCTGTCCAGGGTTACGCCACGCGGATCCACACGGGCGCCTGCGGGGCTTTCTTTTTCCTGGTCAATCATGTCAATCACGCCGTCGCTATCAGTGTCGGTCGGATCGTACACCGGACGGGCTTCGAGCGCGGAAATGGCATCGCTGACCTGCGCCAGCGGGTTTGCCCAGTAGAGCGGCTCCGATTTGGCTGCGCCGTTTTTGTCTTTGCCGCCGAGGTTGAAGTTCAGCGTCAGGTGCGGGTAGTGGAGGAAGTCGCTGTACGACGTAGCGGAACCACCATCGCGGTAGTTCTCGTCGCCGTCCAGAATGTCGCCATTGCCACCCAGTACAGAAGTCATGGTCCACTCCAGGCCGATGTTGAATTTCGGGCTGACACGGTATGCGAGGCCGATACCGGCATCGAACGTAGCGCCGCTGCCGTCAATGCTACCGGCTGCGGCGGGCGAGCCACGCTTCGGATCTTGTTCAATGTTTGTGTAGTCCGTTGTGAAACTGGTGTAACCGAGACCGGCGAACAGGTTCACGCCGAGTTTGCGGTAAGGCTTGTCGAAACGGAAGTTGTTGACCGTAACCACCAACTGAGCCGAACCGGAAATCCAGCTCATTTCGGCAGTGCTGGGGTCTACTTCGTTTTTGGTCTTGGCATAAAGACCGCCGACGCGTACGGAGAAGATGTGGTCGAGCGCTTTGCGCACGTGCAAACCACCACCGAAGCCGAGTTTGCCGTCAAGATCGCCCGAAACAAACGGAACACCGGCGTGGAGGCCCAATTCCCATTGGTCTGCGGGTGTGAAGGAGCGGTATGCACCGCCGGCAGGCGCAGCTGCATCTTGAGCCGAAAGGCTAAAGGTGGCGCACATAAAGAGAACAGCGAATACTAAGTTTCTAACTGTCATAGGGTCACTGCATTTAGATTTAAAAAATGTTAACAGTTTAGTTCAACGCTTTTGAATTGGCGTAATTATGAAAATACAAATTATGATTTGTTTTTTCGGGTGCAAATGTCGTTTGTTTTTTGGAAAAAACCACAAGCGCGGTTTATTGCGGGTCAAATATAGCGCAATCGAAGAAACATTATTTGGAGCCGGAGTATTTTTTCTCCCTGTCTCGAATTGGGGCGATTGCTTCTGGAAACATTTCGAAAATTTTCTTGCCACCAGCGACTACCGTACCTCCGAGAAATTGTTTGCGCACAGTTAATTCCGACACTTGCCGGAAAGACGCCGCAAAAGTAGCAAAAATAGTATTGGATTTGTTGCTAACCGAAAAAGACTTGTTACCGGTTTGCTTTTTCTGAAGCGATATTTTTGCGTTCATTCCCGGACAAAGCCCGTTTTTTGCTGCCGAAACAAGTACATTCTATGTTGCAAAACTGGCTTAAGCCGCTGCCCACTTCGTTGCGGAAGTCTTTTGACTCGTTCGAAACGTATTCATTTGGGAAAAATATCCGCTCGCACAGCGACGATTTTCCCGACTTGAAGGACGTACGCGTGGTGCTGGTAGGCGTTCGGGAAAAAGAAGCAAATGCCGTGCGGGAGGCACTTTATCGGACCGCTTTCCCATTTCCGAAAGATTCGGTAGCGGACCTCGGCAACCTCCGGCGCGCCGATGCGGCCGCGTTGATTCCGGTTCTGTTCGAGTTGCTAAGCGGGAAAGTGGTACCTGTGGTACTTGGAGGCAGCGATGAACTGGCTGCAGCACAATTTCTGGCCTATCAGGAATCCAAATCGCTGGTCAATCTCGCAGTGGTGGATGAATCGCTGCTTTTATCCGAAGGCCAAGCAGCCCCAAGGCAAAAGCCGGTGTACGCACCGTTGCTTTCGCCGCGCCACCCCCTGCTGTTTCATTTCGGTTTAGTGGGTTTTCAATCCCACCAAACCCCACCCGGAGTCGTGGATTTTTTGCAACAAAACAATTTTGACGCAGTTCGCCTGGGAAAATCCAGAACGGCGATGGAGGATACCGAACCTGTGCTTCGGGATGCCGATCTGCTGACATTTCACCTGCGCGCGCTGAAACAAGCCGAGGCGCCGGGCGTGGAATACCCTTCGCCTTCCGGTTTTTTTGTAGAAGAAGCCTGCCAACTTTGCCGGTATGCAGGCATGAGCGACAAACTAACCTCCTTCGGGGTTTATGGCCATCAACTCGACCGCGATCCCGAGATGCAAACAGCCCAGGCCATCAGCCAGATGCTGTGGTATTTCCTCGACGGCTATTTCAACCGGAAAAATGACTTTCCGGCCAATACAGACGGGTTAAACGAGTACATTGTGGATTTTCGCCAACTGCAGTATCAGCTCACTTTCTGGAAAAGTACACGCAGTGGTCGCTGGTGGATGCAAACGCCGGTATCTTCCAAAAAGAAACACCAGCGGCACTACCTGATCCCATGCTCTTTTCAGGACTATCAGGCTGCCTGCCGGGAAGAGTTGCCGGATCGGCTCTTGCAGGCTTTGCGTCGTTTTGGCGGCTAATCTGCCACCACACGCTCCAAACCGATTCCTCTGGACGCTTTGATCAGGATAAATGCATCCTGAAATGCTTGCTGATCCAGCCAAACCTTCGCGGATCCGGCATCAGGGAAATGTAACACACCTGTTGAAGTGCTTGTGCAACGCGCAAATTCAGTACCGACAACAACCAGACAATCCAGTCCAAGCCGGGAGGCGTGGCGCAGAATATCCCGGTGTTCCCGTCCACTTTCGGCGCCCAGTTCGAGCATGTCGCCCAGTATGGCTACTTTTTGTTTGGCAGGCACCGACCGGAGGGTTTCCAAAGCCGCCCGCATGCTGGACGGATTGGCATTATAGGCATCGAGAAAAATGGTATTCCCGTCTTTTGTCAGCAGCTGCGAACGGTTGTTCGTCGGCTCGTACTGTTCAATGGCGGCCTTGATTTTTGCAGACGGCACTTTGAAATACACGCCAAGCGCCACCGCCGTCATGATGTTGTGGAAATTGTGCCGCCCGATGAGCCGAGACTGCAGTTCCACCGGCTTATTTTTTTCCGATAAAAACGCCACCTGCACAAATGGTGCACCTGGTAGTAGCTTGACATCAATAAACTGATCCTGCGGATGCAATTCTTCTGATTCCAGATAAAAAACCCGTTTGGAAACTGCCCGGGACATGGATTTCAGATACTTCTCCGAGGCATTCACGAACGCGCATCCGTGGTGGCGAGCCAGATACTCGAACAGTTCGCCTTCGGCTTTTTTTACGCCGTCGAGGTTGCCGAAGCCTTCGAGGTGTTCTTTGCCGATATTGGTGAGCAGGCCGTGAGTCGGCGCGGCAATTTCGCACAATTGCTCGATGTCACCTGCGCGATTCGTACCCATTTCAACAATCGCAACTTCTGTATCCATCGGCATATCCAGAAGCGTCAGCGGCACGCCGATATGGTTGTTCAGGTTGCCCTTGGTGCTGTGGCAGGGATAATGGCTGCTCAGTACAGCGGTTACCAGTTCTTTGGTGGTGGTTTTTCCGTTTGAGCCGCCAATGGCAAGCACCGGAATATCGAATTGCCGACGATGGTATGTTGCCAGATGCTGCAAGGCATCCAGCACATCGGGCACGCGCAAACACTGTGGTGATGCTGCAAGATCGGCAGGAGGCGCATCCGTGACGGCGAACGCCGCCCCATCGGATAGCGCTTGCCCGACAAACTGATTGCCGTCAAACTTGTCGCCTTTCAAAGCAAAAAACAGACACCCCGGTGTGACTTTCCGGGAGTCGGTACACACGGTCGGGTGTTGAAGAAATATCGAATAAAGGTTTTCCAAAGAAACCATTGTGGGCGCCGGCGTTGATTTGAACTTGTTGCAACAAAAAAACGGGAGGGACACGAGGCCCTCCCGTTCTCAGGAGTAATATCGCAGTGCAAACGTATTTATTTGTACTTGCGCTTCACGGATTTTTTCTTCACTTTGAACTCGTTCCCCGAAGGAGCATCGTTTCCGGTCGGCGAGCCTACGCGGGTCATGGCACAACGGAAGCCCACAGCCCTGCTGGCTTTGTCTTCTTCGAGGAAGCGGCGGGCGCCGGGCGAAAGCCACCAGGCGCGGTCGGCCCACGAACCACCTTTGATCACGCGTGCTTTGTCGCTGATCAGCGTGCTGATACCGTATTTGTAGTCCACCTCCGACTCAATGTCACCGTCGAGGTAGTTGTACACTTCAGGGCGCTTGTAGTTGTCGCGAAGTGCCGTTGAGGTGGTATCCATCAGTTCATAATTCAGGCGGCCAAGGCTGTCTTTGGTAACAGGCGCTCCGGTTTCCTGATCCATTACCTTGGTCATAAACTTGTTACCGCGAAACGGGCTGAGATCCATGTTATCTGCGTCAACCAGGTCGGTGGACGTAAGCGGGCGGTACAAGTCGGCAGTCCATTCGTTCACGTTGCCGGCCATGTTGTACAGGCCATAGTCGTTCGGCCAGTTGCTGCGCACCGGTGCGGGCGAGAACGCGTTATCGTTCAGGGCGCCGGCCATACCGGCATAGTCACCGGCGCTGCGCTTGAAGTTGGCGAGAATCTTGCCCTGGTAGCGGTTGCGTTTCTGGTAGCGAACCGTGTTGCCGTCCCAGGAATAGATGCGGCGGTCGGTGATCAACTCATCCTTACTGGCAGCCTGGTTTCCGACGAGCGAAAGTGCGGCGTATTCCCATTCGGCTTCCGTCGGAAGGCGGTAAATCGGAAGCAGGATACCGTCTTCCTGACGTACGGGGCGTTCGCCACCGGTACGGCGATCGGGCAGGTTTTTGCGAACAGTACCTTCGTACTGGCCCACGAGGTAAGCCTCCGTGTTGAAGTTGTTTTCGTTCTTCTGATCGGGCGTATTTTCGAGAATACCGCGCTCGATGAGGATCATTTCGTTGACGCGGTCGGTACGCCACTTGCAATACTCGCCGGCCTGAAGCCAGTTGACACCTACCACGGGGTAGTCGTCATAAGCCGGGTGGCGGAAGTAGTTCTCTACGAAAGGCTCGTTGTAAGCCAATTCTTCCCGCCATACCAACGTATCGGGAAGGGCGCGACGCCAGACTTCCGGATAAGTAGCTCCCCAGGTGTTTTCTACCCAGTAGAGGTATTCGCGGTAGTCAGTGTTGGCTACCTCTGTTTCATCCATGTAAAACGTAGGCACCGTCACACGGCGGGGAACGTTGTTCCATTCGAATGTGACATCCTGATCCGTAAGGCCCTGGGTAAACGTACCGCCTTCGACCAGCACCAGATTCGGGCCGGTAGCCTGTCCTTCGTAGTCAAGTTTTTCGAAACCACCCCATTTTTGATCATTGTACTTCCAGTTGGTGGTCGAAGAGCGGTCGTTTTTCCGGCCGCAGCTGGCCACCATCAGGCCAAGTAAAAGCAAGACAAACCCGTGAATGAGTGTTTTTTTCATTTTATTAAAATTAGTATAGCAGGTTTTGAAAAAAGAGCAGCAAATGTAGGCAAATAAAACATTTCACTATGGAGCGTCCGCCAAATTTAACGAAAGGAGAAAAATTTCGTCGCCTTTTGTCTTTCCGCCCATATTGTGTAAATTAAACGCACAGAATTCAATGGAACATTTTGGTGCAATCGTTCAGGTCGTGCGAACGCTTCCGTCCTTTGTCAAAAAAGAGGCCCAAGGTCAGCTCAAATGTACTGCCTGATGTGCCGGCAAGACCCGAAACCGTGTGGTCATAACTCAGCCCGATCTTGAACAAATCCTGCCGGAATCCGAACATCAGGATAGCCGCATCCGCATTTCCGAACGTGTGTCTTAGCCAAACTCCTCCGAAAACAGGCCCGGCGGCAGCATAGGCTCCGAGATTCAGTTGTTTGTACGGCCCTTGCGACACGAACAAAAAATTCGGGGAGATAAACGAGCCTTGATTTTGTTTATTGCCTCTCTTAACAGACAGTTCCGTGCCCCCGCTCAGCGTATACCGCAGGGGCAAGCCGCCGGAGAGGTTGTCATTGGCCAGCAGAAACCCTCGATCGGGGCTGTTCAGGTGTTTCAGCGACAGCCCGAGCCAGAACCGGTTGCTCACGAGCAACAACCCGGAAGACAGGTCGAGCACCGTCTTGTTTAATTGATCCGGGCGAGTTTCCGTTGTCGTAAGCGTAGGGCCGGCCCAGGGGTCGAGTTGATCCGGGAATACTAATTTTTCCCAGTCAAGCGCCGTTTGCAAAAAACCGCCTTCCACCCCGATTTTCACCGCAAGGCCGTCCGATATTTTCAGGCGATAGGCATAGTTTGCCGAAAAACGGGTAGCGCGAAGGATGCCGTTGCCGGCGTCATCGCCCTCCAACTGAAACCCGATGCCGCTGTTCAGCCGCTCAATGCTTTGTTCGTAAAATACCGCGTAGGTACGGTAGGCCGTGTTGAAGCCCGTCCATTGATTGCGGTAAGCAGCGCCGGCCCTCGGGGCGTAGCTGCTGCCGGCAAATGCCGGATTCAATTGCAGCGGCGTAGCGTAGAATTGTGAAAATATCGGATCCTGCGCCGCACCGCGCAATGCCAATAGGGCCAGAACGGCCAACAACACGTTTCTCATAGAGCAGCAAAAATGTATGGCAAACAATATCGGTAGCACAGAACGCAACTTTCGGGGCGCAAGTTGAAGGGTTTTTTCCGGGAATCGCAAAAAGAACGCCGCCAACGGTAGGCAATTGCCCAAACTGGACAATCCGAAACAGGCGGGCACCTGAAGTTTTTGCAAAACCATGCACACATTCTGCTTGTTTCACGGGCACAAAACCTGATCTTGCATCCACTTTTTCCTTCCGTGCATGAATGCTGAACAAACGACACCCGAAGATCCAACGGCAGTTTCCCGAAAAAAAGACCACATCGAACTGGCTTTTCGCAGTCAGGTGGGACGTCTCGCACTGGACAACCGCTTTTTTTACGAACCGGTGCTGGCAGCCCACCCCAAACCCGGCAGCCTGCCGCCGGTCAATTTTCTCGGAAAAACCCTGAGAACGCCCATTTGGGTGTCGTCCATGACTGGGGGCACGGCACTCGCCCGCACCATCAACCGGAATCTCGCCCGGGCCTGCGCCGAATTCGGCATGGGCATGGGCCTTGGCTCCTGCCGGCAGTTGCTGTACAGCGACGAGTATCTGCCCGACTTTGACGTGCGCGACATCATCGGCACCGAACTCCCCCTGTACGCCAACCTCGGTATCGCGCAAGTGGAAAACCTGCTGCGCAACCGCCAATCGCCGGTTATCCGCGACTTGCTGAACCGGCTCCGCGCCGACGGCCTGATCGTCCACATCAATCCGCTTCAGGAAGCGATGCAACCCGAAGGTGATTTTTTTGAACGCCCGCCGCTGGACACCCTGGCGGAATTGCTTCGGGTGGCCGACTACCCCGTCATCGCCAAGGAGGTCGGCCAGGGCATGGGGCCTGCCAGTTTGCGCGCCTTGCTTCAACTTCCTTTGGCCGCCATCGAGTTTGCGGCAGCAGGCGGTACCAACTTCGCCAAACTCGAACTGCTGCGCAGCAGCCCGGAAAAGCAGGAGATTTTTAAAAAATTTGCCCACGTCGGCCACTCCGCCGAGGAAATGGTGGAATTCGCCAACAGAATATTTACCGAACCGGATAGCCTGCACAAGGTGAACAACCTGATTCTTTCCGGCGGGGTTGGCGACTTCATGGACGGCTACTACCTGATTCGCCGCTCGACGGTCCCGGCAGTTTACGGCCAGGCTTCGGGATTTTTGCGGCATGCGCAAGGCGAATACGCCGAGTTGCACGCATACGTATCGGCTCAGGTACGCGGTCTGGAACTGGCGAATGCATTTTTAAAAGTCCGCTAAAGTTCTTCGGGATTCGCCCGAAAGTGACCGTGTGACTCGAAGTTTCATCCATTTTTGTTAGCAAACTCCAGCAAAGCCGTTGCGTCTTTTTGGCGGCGGTGACCGGCATTGGCGGCGATTTCTCGCAACAATTCGGAGGCTTTTTCCGCATCCCCCGCTTTCAGATATGCCAGGGCGGTGTACCACCGGCCTTCCTGGTATGGCCCGGCTGCTGCAGGGGGGATTTCCTGAAATGCAGCAATTGCCGCTGCGACATCTCCCGAATCGAGCAAACAAGTACCCCGAAGCAGGAGGGCCATAGGCCGGTATTCAAATTTTTCGTCGGCCAGCACCCGATCCAGATTGCGCAGCGCCTCCAAACAGTTTCGCGCGGCGTACTGTTGGCGCGCCAGGTTATACAACGTGTCGGTATCGGCGCCGCCCAGTGTATTGGACAGGTCGTAGTATTTAAAATAGGTGTTGTAGGCGATTTTTACTTTTTCTTTAGGCACCGCCAATGGTTTCGGCGCTGCCGGCGCATCCGGCGACACGAAAATTTTCAGGGCCAGGTATCCGAGCATAATTACTGCCAAGGCTGTTCCGGCGACAAATCCCCAGCGAATTTTGCTACTGCCGTCGGGGTTGGTCCGCACAAACGCATCCTGAATGTTCCACCACCAGGAGCGCCACCGCAGTTTTTGCTGGCCACGCCGGTAGAGTGACTCCCGCCGGTCGAGCAGGGCCTGTACTTGCACGGCTGCCCGTGCGGCTTGATGCAGCCGGAGTTCGGCAGCCAGTTCCGGTTCGGCGGCCAGCCGGGCTTCAAACTCCCGGCGCTGCTCGGGCGGCATGGCGCCGTCGAGGTATTGTTCGATTGGTGAAAGAAGCGGGTTTTCCATGATTATTGCTAAAGTTGGTTTTTGCGGTTGAGCCAGGCGCACAGGTCGCGGCATACAGGCTCTCCCTGTTGACAAAGATTTTTCAATGCCTCGCGCAAGCTGTCCATGCCCCGGGATACCATTTCGTGGGCCACCCGGGCGGTTTTGAACCCGTGGAGCTCGGTAAGTTCCTCGTAGTCGTAACCGTCGAGTTTGTTCACGAGCAGCGCGCGCCGTTTTTTCGGCATTTCATCCAGCGCCTTGAGCACGCATGCGGTGATGCGGTTCTGGCGCTGGCGGCGCTCGTTCTCGTTGTCGTGCTCCAGGAGACGATTCAGGACATGGTCGCTGTCGGAGTTTTGCAAGGCATCCAGAAACCAGTCGGGCAGTTCGATCGTGTTGGATGAATTTCCCAACGGGTCTGTACCGGTCTTTGTCGTGCGCTTTCGGATGGTGTCAACTCCGCGGCGGTGGGTGAGGGTGTACAGCATCTTGCCCAATTCTTCGAACGACTCACCGTGGCGAATTTTCCAGTCCAGTTCAGTGAGTGCATCGGAGAATGCCATGAGGGCGTCGTCGTACGAAAGGCGTTGCTGGCGCACACCGATCTGCCGGATCAGGTAAAAATATTTGTCTTGCAGGTAACGTCCGGCGCGTTCGCGGGAGATGCCGCCTTGCCGGATCATCCGGATCAGTTGATCGTCGTTCATGAAATTGTTTCGAAGGCGCCGGGGAAAATGAGGTGGAATACCCGGCAAATATACAGGCTCAAATTTTTTTTCGGGTTTTTCAGAAAAACAGTTGAGACCCGGAAACGTCCCGCGACAGATTATGCCGTAAACCAACGCAACGAAAACATCCAACCAAACCGATCAATACCATGCACAGCACAAGTAACCAAATGTCCCGCTCCCCGTTCTGCCTTGAGGCCCAAAGCATCGTTGAAAACCGACTTAATCCGTACAACCAGCCGCCGTAGGTAGTTTTGAGTTTTGAGTTTTGAGTTTTGAGTTTTGAGTTGAGTTTCTCCTGGCTCGAAACTGTCGCTTCTCAATTGTAATCCTTTGAACAAACTTAATCTCAGGTGTCCCACAAACCCCAAAACCATTTGAAAACGAGAAAAACTCAAAACCCAAAACCCAAAACTCAAAACTGCCATCATTCATACCGGAGCGCCTCAATCGGATCCAGCCTCGACGCTTTCATGGCCGGGTAAAAGCCCGACACAATTCCGACGATCATGCACAGCGTAAAACCGAGTATCATCCAGCCCCAGGGCACGAGAAAGGTGCCGCCAAGCAGCGGAGTGACGATGTTGCCGACCAGAATACCCAGCAAAATACCCACGATGCCGCCGATCTGGCAGATCACCACCGCCTCGCTCAGGAACTGGGCGAGAATACTTTTTCGCGTCGCCCCAAGGGCTTTGTAAATGCCGATCTCGCGGGTGCGCTCGGTCACGCTTACCAGCATGATGTTCATCAGGCCGATGGCGGCGCCGAGCAGGGTCATCAGGCCGATGGCGATGGTGGCCAGGCGCAGGTTGGTGGTATTTTCTTTCAAAATGGCCACCAGGCTGTCGCTGGCAAAAATTTCAAAATCGTCTTTTTCACTGGGCCGCAAGCCGCGAATTTGCCGAAACAGGCCCGTAGCCTCCGATTGGGCAGCCTCCAGATCGGTGGCATTATGCACCGCCACCATAAGGTCGTAATCGGTGTCGGCGGTGCCGTAAATAGCGCGGGCATTGGCCAAGGGGACATACACGGCCCGGTCGCCCTGGTTGCCCATAGTGGCGCCTTTGGACGTAAGCACACCCACCACCCGGTAGCGGTGGCTACCCACCAACACAATCTGATCCAGTGCCCGCTCCGGTTTGTCGTCGAACAGGGTTTTGACAATATCCCGCCCGAGGATGATTTTCGCGTGGCCGTCCACCACCTCGCCTTTGGAAAAATTCCGCCCGTATTCGATGTCCATGCCTTTCACGCCAAAGTAATTTTCGTCCACGCCGACAAAGCCGATGTTCGGGTTGGTCTTTTTCGTGGCCGTTTTAACCGATGCGAGGCTGGTTGCCCAGTGGGAAATGGACACGGTGGCCGGAAAGTCGAACCGTTCCTGAAAGTCCATCGCCTGTTCGTACCGAATCGGGTCGCCAGGTTTTTGGCGCCGCCCGCCCCGGTTGCTGCGCGTGTCGTTCCACTTGCGCGAGATGCTGAACGAATTGGCGCCGAGGCCCGAAAAATTGTCGTTCAGGGAATAGGCAATGGCGTCAATGGCCGTCAGAATACCCACTAAGGCCATGATGCCGAACGCAATGATCATCAGGGTCAGCACGGCCCGGAGCATATTGGCACGGATATTCTGAAACGCAAGGCGAAGAATTTCGGAAAACGGCATGGTTTGAAAATTACTTGAAATTTGAAGGCGGCCAAAAGTACCGACATTTGCCGCCCTTGTGCCCGCCATTTGAGCGGCGCCTGCGTTTTTTCGATCAAACCCCGCTTCGGGCGGATTTGCACCACAAATGAACTTGTTTCGCACACCTGCCATTTTCTCCGGATACCCAGGCCTTGTGGCCGCCGAAAGCACCCGGCACGGTGGCGTCAGCCCGGCGCCCTGGCACTCCCTGAACCTCGGCAAAAATACCGCCGACGCCCCCGAAAACACCGCCGAAAATCGCCGCCGCTTCTGTGCCGCACTCGGTTTTTTGCCCAACCAACTGGCATGGAGCAAGCAGGTGCATGGTGCGGAGGTGCTCGTAACCACCGCCCCGGGGGGCGCGGAAGGTTTCGATGCGCTGGCGACGCAAACGCCCGGCGTGTTCCTGTCCGTATCAGTGGCCGATTGTACGCCCGTGCTGGTGTTCGATCCGGTACGCAGGGCTGTGGCGGCCATTCACGCGGGCTGGCGTGGCGCAGCAGCAGGCATTGTCGGCAAGACACTGCGTGTCATGGCTGAAAAATTCGGCACACGCGGCGCCGACTGCCGAGCGTACATCGGCACTTGCATTGACGAATGCTCGTTCGAAGTGGGCGCCGAAGTAGCCGCCGAATTCGACCCGGCGTTCAAGCGCTACGACCCTGGGCGCGACCGGTTTTTTGTAGACCTGAAAAAAGTCTGCACGGTGCAGTTGCTGGATGCCGGCTTGGCCGCCGGACACATTGAGGTCTCGCCGTTTTCGACCGTACTGCACAACCGCGATTATTTTTCCCACCGCAAAGAGGGCGGCGTTACGGGCAGGATGCTCGCAGTGATCGGGGTTCGGGAAGGTGCTTGACGCTCATTTTTTCACGAAGCGGTCATCCGTCAGCGCGTGCAAAAACGCTTCCAGATCGGTTTTTTCCTGTTCCGTGAGGCCGAGCGGTCGGGCAAAAAGCGTGTCGCGGTTGATGCTGTGCGTCACGAATTTGTCGGGCTGATCGTAGTAATCAATCACTTCGCGCAGGGTGCGGAAGGAGCCGTTGTGCATGTACGGGGCCGACACGCCCACGTTGCGCAGACCGGGCACTTTGAACCGCCCGAGGTCGCTGGAGTCTTTGGAAATGGCAAAGCGTCCGGAGTCATTCAATTCCTTGCCGTCGAACAGACCTATGTTTCGGAACTCGTCGCCGGTGAAGTCGGGGCCAAAATGACAATCGAAACACTTGCCTTTTTCCATAAAAATTTTCCGCCCGCGCACAGCGGATGCGCTCATTGCCGGCTCTTCATCGCGCATCCAGCGGTCGAACGGCGTGTTGCCGGTTTCGAGCGTACGAACAAAGGAAGCAAGCGCATCAGCCAGGCTGAGCGAGTCGGGTTGTTTGCCATAAATGCTGCGGAAGTAGCCCTGGTACCGGGCGCTTTGGCGCAGCCGTTCGAGCGCGACGGGTAGCGGCAGGTTCATTTCTACCGGGTTTTCGATGGGTTGCAACACTTGGTGTTCCAGCGAAGGAGAGCGCCCATCCCAGAAAAAGGTCGAGCGAAAACTCATGTTGGTGATGGCCGGCGTGTTGCGCGTGCCTTTTTGGCCGCCAACCCCGAGGCTTACCGCCGAGGTGTCGCCAAAGGCAAACGCTGCGATATGGCAAGAGGCGCAGCTGATGCTATGGTCGGAAGACAGGATTTTGTCCTCAAAAAGTAGCCGCCCCAGGTCTTCGCTTGTCTGTGGCGTATTTCCCGAAGGCACAAATGCTGCGAGAAGAACACTCAGGCACGCAACCCAAAGCGCGGTTCGATACGTATGTTTCATAAGCCCGATTTCAAAACGGCGCAAAAATAGAGCCGTATCGGGGAAAACTTTTCGCCGGTCGGGCAATACGCATCACAACGTTTGGTGAATGTGGTCACTGCCTGTTTTTGATAAAATTTCACCCAGCCGGCAAAACGAAGGTGGCATATGGCCACAATTCGCCAAATCACTTGTGTTGTATTGTTTGGCGTGTGCCGGGACAGAATGATATTTGCGCACCTACTTTTCATGTTCACTTACCAACTATCACAATCTTCCATGCATCACTTTCCACATTCCCGTCTCTTTCGAATTGCGGGTCTCTTGCTGGGTATTTTAACCTGGCTGGCCAATTCCAGCAACCCGCCCACCGGTCGCACCGGCGCGCCGTTCGACGGCAGTTGCAACGACTGCCACTCTGGCGGCGGCTTCAACGGTACCGTCGTGGTGGACGGCCTTCCGGGCACCATTGAGCCTAACACCACCTACCCGCTCACTATGACCCTCACTGCCACCGGCGGCAATCCCGCGCGTGGCGGGTATCAGGTGGTGGTTGTGGACGGCAACAACGTCAACGCAGGCGACCTGACTACCGTCAACGGCCAAAGCGGTACCGAGTTTTTTAGCGGCAGGGAATACATGGAACACCGCGGCTCGAAGCTCTTTACCGGGGGCGTCGTTACCTGGGCGTTCAACTGGAAATCGCCGGTTTCGGCCAATGGGAATACGATCAAGGTGTACTGCATCGGTAACTTTGTCAACGGAAACGGCAGCGATAACGGCGACAATGCCATTGAAGCATTCCAGCAATTTGACTTCTCCGGCCTGCCCCCTGTCACCGCAATGATGACCGACATCACCAACGTCTCCTGCTTCGGCGGCAACAACGGCAGCGCTACCGTGGAAGCATCCGGCGGTGCACCGCCATATACTTACCTGTGGTCGAATGGCCAAACCGGCCAAACCGCCAATAATCTGGCAGCCGGCACCTACACCGTGACGGTGACAGGTTCCAGCGGCTCGGGAACCGCTACGGCTACTGCCGTGGTTACCCAGCCGCCGCAACTCAATGCCAATATTTCGGTACAAGGCGTGCTCACCTGTATCAACCTGTCGGTAACTGCCACGGCCAACGTGTCGGGCGGTGTCGGGCCATACACCTACGAATGGTCGGAAGGCCAAACCGGAAACCCGGCGCAACTGACCACGCCCGGCAGCCATATCGTCACGGTAACAGACAACAACGGCTGCACCAAAACAGCGCAAACTACTGTGAACAGTAATCTCGTGCCGCCCAACGCAGAAGCCGGCCCGACCGTGACACTGACCTGTGCCCAGCCACAAAAAACCCTGAACGGCGCCGGCTCTTCGCAGGGACCAAATTTCTCCTACCAATGGACGGCTTCCAGCGGCGGCAATATCGTGTCGGGCGCCAACACCCTCACGCCTTTGGTGAATGCTGCCGGCACATACACCCTGGTAGTCACCAACGCCACCAATGGTTGTACCTCGGAGGATGTGACAACGGCAAGCAGCAGTATTCAGCCGCCGACTGCTTCGGCTACCGGCGGGGTACTGAGCTGCGCCAACCTGACGGTCACACTCACATCTGCCACCAATGCAAGCAACCCGACCTTTGCCTGGTCCGGCCCCGGCGGGTATTCTTCCAACCAGCAAAACCCCTCGGCAAACACGGCAGGCACCTACACCGTGGTGATCACCAATACCGCCAACGGCTGCACCAACTCCGCCACGGCGTCGGTGACGCAAAACAGCACACCGCCTACCGCCTCGGCTGTCGCCGAAACACTCACCTGTGCGGACACGCTGGCGCAAATCACCACCACCACCAACGCCAACCCGGCTACGTTTGCCTGGTCCGGGCCGAACAACTATAGTTCTACGGCGCAAAACCCGAATGTGAATACCGCCGGCACCTATACTGTAACGGTGACAAACAGCGCCAACGGCTGCACCAACACGGCAACCGTGGTGGTAGCGCAAAACACCACGCCGCCCACCGCCTCGGCTGTCGCCGAAACGCTCACCTGTGCGGACACCTTGGCGCAAATTACGACCACCACCAATGCCAACCCGGCTACATTCGCCTGGGCCGGGCCGGGCGGATACAACTCCACAGCACAAAACCCGAATGTGAACACCGCCGGCACCTACACCGTCATGGTCACCAACGGACCAAACGGCTGTACCACAACCGCCACCGTTTCCGTCGCGCAAAACACCACACCGCCCACCGCATCGGCTGTCGCCGAAACGCTCACCTGTGCGGATACGCTGGCGCAAATCACCACCACCACAAACGCCAACCCGGCTACGTTCGCCTGGTCGGGGCCGGGCGGATTCAGTTCCACCGTTCAAAACCCGAATGTGGACACCGTTGGCGTGTACAGCGTAATTGTCACCAACGGCGGAAACGGCTGCACGAACACCGCCTCTGTAACGGTGACGCAAAACACCACGCCGCCCGTAGCCGATATTGCCACGCCGGGGAACCTGAATTGCATCGTCACCGTCCTGCAACTCAACGGCACCCCCTCGTCGCAAGGGCCGAATTTTGATTACCAGTGGACCACGGCCAACGGCAATATCGTGTCGGGCGACACCACACTCACGCCCACTGTGGATGCGGCCGGCACCTATACGTTGCTGGTGACCAATACGGCCACCGGTTGCACCTCGACCGACAATGCCACCGTGGTGCAATCGCCGCCGGTAACTGCCTCGATACCCAGTGTATCGAACGTAAGCTGCAACGGCAGTCAGGACGGCTCGGCAACTGCCGCCGGCAGCGGCGGCTCCGGTTCCTTCACCTACGAATGGTCGAACGGCGACACCACGGCGACAACCGGAAACCTCGCTGCCGGTACCTATTTCGTGACGCTTACCGATTCGGAAAATTGCACGGCAACCGCCTCGGTGAACATCACCCAGCCCGCCCTGCTGAATGCCAATGCTTCCGCCACCGGCGAATCGGGCGCAGGTGCCAACGACGGCACCGCTACCGCCAACCCATCCGGCGGAACACCCGGTTATGAATACCTGTGGAGCAACGCCGAAACCACGCAGACGATCATCAACCTCGCCCCCGGAAACTACACGGTAGTGGTCACGGACGACAACGGCTGCACCGCTGTGCAAATCGTCACCGTCAACAGCTTCAACTGCACACTTTCGGCCAGCGCCACCACCACCAACGTCTCCTGTTTTGGTGCCGGCGACGGCACAGCCACGGTAACACTCACCGGAGCCGCCCTCCCAGCCACATACCTATGGTCGAACGGCGACAACACGGCTACTGCCGACAACCTCGCTCCCGGCACCTATACCGTCGAAATCGAAGACGCCAACGGCTGCCCGGCCGAACTGACCGTCCAGATAACCGGCCCTGCCATACTGCTGGCCAACGCTACCTCCACGCACGAATCCGGTGTCGGGCAGAACAACGGCACCGCCACCGCACAGCCGACCGGCGGTACCGCCCCCTACAGCTACCAGTGGAGCACTAACGCCACCACGCAGACCATCACCGGACTTGTCCCGGGCACGTACACCGTCACCGTCACCGACGACAACGACTGCACCGCCGTACAATCCGTGACGGTCAATGCGTTCGGATGCGCCCTGAGCGCTACCATTTCGTCCGTCAATGTACTTTGCAACGGCGGAAACACCGGTCAGGCGACGGCTGTACAAAGCGGTGGTATTGCCCCCGTCACCTACTTGTGGTCGAACAACGCCGTTACCGCTACGGCATCCAACCTGACTGCCGGCACATACACCGTCACCCTCACCGACGGCGCCGGATGTCAAACGATTTCCACCACGACTATCACCGAGCCGGCGCCCATTGAGGTGCAGGCAGCCGTCACGCCGGCTTCCTGTCCGCAGAGCACCGACGGCTCCATGACCGTTGCCATCAGTGGCGGCGCCGGTCCGTTCACCTTTTCATTTCCGGGTGGCGGCAACGGTCAGGGTCTCGGCGTCGGCACTTACACCATTACTGCTACCGATGCCAACAGCTGCACGGTGCTGGAAACTGTCGAGGTGACATCCAACGACACCATTGCACCAAGTGTCCTGTGCCCGCTCTTTGTTACTGGATGCGCCGGCGTGGCGCTCAATTTCCCGCCGGTAATTACTTCGGATAACTGCGGATTCGGCGGTATTCAGGTGGAACAAACAGGTGGCCTGCCCAACGGCAGTGTGTTCCCCGTAGGCCTGACGGTACAGACCTTCCAGGCAAGAGACGCGTCCGGCAACTCGGCGACCTGCTCGTTTACGGTAGCCGTGAGCCCGCCCATCCAAGTCCAACTGGATACGGCGATCAACGACGTCGGCAACGCCGGGCTGGGCAGCATAGAAATTACCGTAAGCGGTAGCATCGGAAACCTGATCTATGCCTGGCAGAAAGATGGTCAGTCGTTTTCGGACACTAAAAATTTGTCTGGTCTGACGAAAGGTGCCTACACGCTCATGGTTACCGACCAAAATGGCTGTACGAGGGCATTTGGCCCGGTCTTGATTGACAATACCGTGTCCACCGGAGCGCCGGATGCCGTGGTGTCGCTACGCATCGTGCCCAACCCGGCCAGCCGATTTATCCGCCTGGATATGCAAGGTATACAGCCGGAGGTGGTTCAATTGTTCGATGCAAAAGGGCGTCTGTTGCGGAACCTGACTCCGTCGGAATGGCAGGGACAAATCGAGGTGGATGCGTTGCCGGCCGGCCTGCACTACCTGTTGGTGCAGGATCGGAATGGCCGCTCGTACACGGCAAAATGGTTCAAAACGGAGTAACCCGTTTCTTGTAAAAACATGGCAGCGCACAGGTTCAATCACTTGATTGTCAAACCCTGTGCGCTGCTGTTTCTTTTTGCAAATACAGCATTTTTTTATGTAATAATAAATTAACAGGCGCGGTCCGGCCTTTTGCCCGATATTTACCGCCCGAACAAACACGTATCGGACAACCTACCTTATCACAATTCAGTACCAACTAATGGAAGAGAAAAAGCGCCGCCCGCGCATCCAGAAACCAAATCAGGAGTTTCCGCTGAAAGAGCGCTCCTCATCAGAAGACCACGGCGATGAAAACATTCGCGAAGGATTTGACGATGAAAAAAAGCCCGACTTTGATCGGGAAAACACCTTAGAGGGCCAAAAGAAATGGGACAATGACCGCCCCTACGACCGCGAACGCAAACCCTGGCAAGATCGCAATCAGGGCGAGGGCGGCGAGCGCAAGCCCTGGCAAGACCGCAACCGCGAAGGTGGCGGCGGCTACGAGCGCAAACCCTGGCAAGATCGCAATCAGGGCGAGAGCGGTGAGCGCAAGCCCTGGCAAGACCGCAACCGCGAAGGTGGTGGCGGCTACGAACGCAAACCCTGGCAGGATCGCAACCAGGGCGAAGGCGGAGAGCGCAAACCCTGGCAAGATCGCAATCAGGGCGAAGGCGGAGAGCGCAAACCCTGGCAAGACCGCAACCGCGAAGGTGGCGGCGGCTATGAACGCAAACCCTGGCAGGATCGCAATCAGGGCGAGGGCGGCGAACGCAAACCCTGGCAAGACCGCAGTCAAGGCGGTGGATACGAGCGCAAACCCTGGCAAGATCGCAATCAGGGCGAGGGCGGTGAGCGCAAACCCTGGCAAGACCGCAACCGCGAAGGTGGCGGCGGCTACGAGCGCAAACCCTGGCAAGATCGAAATCAGGGTGAAGGCGGCGAACGCAAACCCTGGCAAGACCGCAACCGCGAAGGTGGCGGCGGCTACGAACGCAAACCCTGGCAGGATCGCAATCAGGGCGAGGGCGGTGAGCGCAAACCCTGGCAAGACCGCAACCGCGAAGGTGGCGGCGGCTACGAGC
>JAEUUV010000156.1 GCA_016787285.1 Saprospiraceae bacterium
TGTCCATTGTGGCCGGCGCCATGTTGTTGTTCGCCGCATTTTTTGCTGTGGAATGGGAGCGTGCCGCGCGTGCTGTTCCCGGGATGTACCAACTGACCCGCTGGGTACAGCAGCGCATCGGATCTTTGCTGCGCTCCCGTGCGGTGGGCACCACGTTTGGAGTGGGTTTGCTGAACGGTCTGCTGCCTTGCGGACTGGTTTACGCGGCCATAGCCGGGGCCATCAGCATGGCCGGTGGCCGGCAAGGAGCTGTATTCATGGCATTGTTTGGCCTGGGCACGTTGCCGCTGCTGTTGGTACTCATCGGCACGGGACAGCGTTTTGGCCCTGTGTGGCGGCGGCGTTTCCAGATCGTGCAACCGGTGTTGCTGGCCGTCGCGGGACTGTTGCTGCTGACGCGAGGTCTGCATCTCGACCTTTCCCTCATTGAGTCGGCTGTGCCGCCTGCCGAATCGGATTGTCATTGAACAATCTAAAGCGTTTTCAGTTTTAAGATTATTTTGTCTTAATAATGATAAGGACATATCTTTGCGATGCTTAAAAGTCATTTGAGCATGGCTCATCGCAGACCAATTTATTCAATAACCAGTTATTTTCTCCACAGTTATGACAGCTTTTCAAGATAGTACGATCCCGCTTCCCATCGCTGAAAGACCCGTTACCATTGGCGAGATGGTCGTTGCAGATTATCGCAAGGCTGAAGTATTCCGCAAGTACGGCATTGACTACTGCTGCGGCGGCAAAAAGCCGCTGGAGGAAGCCTGTCGCAAAAAAGGCCTCGACCCGAACCTCGTTCAACAGGAACTGGACGCAGTGGAAAAGCGGCCCGCCGCCGCGCATCAGGATTTCAATACATGGGAACTTGATGCGCTTGCCGATCATATCGTCGAAAAACACCACCGGTATGTAGCGGCATCGCTTCCCATCCTCTACGAACTGACTGCCAAAGTAGCCAGAGTGCATGGAGAACGGCATCCCGAACTGGTCGAAATTGCCCGACTTTTTAATGCCGTCGCTCAGGAATTGCAGATGCACATGCACAAGGAAGAGCACGTCCTTTTTCCCTACATTGCAAAAATGGCTGCTGCGCAACGTATTGGTGCGCCCTTGATGCCGCCTTTTTTCGGCTCTGTGGAAAATCCAATCCGCATGATGATGGACGAACACGAGTCGGCGGGGGAAGACATGGAGGACATCCGCCGCTTGAGCGACGACTACACCCCGCCGATGGATGCCTGCACATCCTACCGCGTGCTGTTTGCCAAACTGCACGAATTTGAACAGGATTTGCACCAGCACGTTCACTTGGAAAACAACATACTCTTTCCAAAATCCATTGCCATGGAAAAGGAGGCTGTTGCCGCATGAGTGTCCGGGCGCCGCGGGGAGTTCGTGCCGGTTGGGATGCACCATGTATTCGCGGCGCAACGGGCGTACCTATGGAAAAAAATGACCAGGAACTGCCGCTGGTGTATTCCTGCTCCGGGTGTTCCAGCGCGGCGCAAATGGCAAATTACCTTGCCATTGCGCTCGACAGAAGCGCGGTAGCCGAAATGTCGTGCATCGCCGGTGTCGGCGGTGATGTCAAGCCCTTGGTAGTCAAGGCAAGATCGGGGCGTCCGATCGTTGCCATTGACGGCTGCCCATTGAAGTGCGTGGAGCATTGCCTGGCTCGGCACGGGATAGTACCGGACAAACATGTTGTCTTGTCGGACTTTGGGGTCAAAAAAATGCTGCACAATGATTTTGACAAAACCGAAGCGGACGAGTTATTGGCCCGCTTGCTGAAGGAGGTGTAAGGGTATGTTGAGGATTTCACCACCGGTGGCATATCCAAACATGCCCTCAACTGGCCCGACAAGGTGCGAGTAGCATCTTGCCGGGCCATCGCTATTATCCAAGCAATCCTTAGTTCGAGTAGTCGCTCAAAAACTTGAGGCGCATCAGCTGAATTTCTTCCCAGGTAATTTCCTCTTCTTTCAATTCTTTGAATGCCGCGTCAAGGTTGTCGGTTTCGGCTTCCTTGAAATATTCCAGCACGGTTTCGCGGACGTACTCGTCAATGGTTTTGTTCAGGTAGTAGTCAAGCCCGAGTTTGGTGCCGGAGGTGACGATGCCGTAGAGTTCCTCCATGAATTCGTCCCAAGTCAGGTCGTTGGACTTGGCGATGTCGTCGAGCGGGATTTTGCGGTCAATGGCCTGGATGATGCTGACCTTGGTTTTGGACTTGTTGGCCACCGTTTTGATGGTGATGTCCATGGGCCGCTCAATCTCGTTTTCCTCCACGTATTTTTTGATCAGGTCGAGGAACGGCTGTGCGTAGCGTTGCGCCTTGCCGATGGACACGCCCTGGATTTTGGCCATGTCCTCCATCGAGATCGGGTATTGCGTGGCCATTTCTTCCAGCGAGGGGTCCTGGAAAATGACGTAGGGCGGGAGGTTGTGTTTTTTGGCGACGCTGCGGCGGATGTCTTTGAGCATGTTCATCAACGCCTCGTCGAGCACGGCGGTGCCGCCTTTTTCATCGTCGAAGTCGTAGGCGCCGCCGTCGTCGTAGTTGTGGTTGACGGTGATCTGAACGGGGTGTGGGTTTTCGATAAACGCGCGTCCGGCGTCCGACACCTTGAGCAAACCAAATTCCTCGATTTCCTTGTAGGCGAGGTTGTTGATCATGGCGTGGCGGATGACGGAGGTCCAGAAGTTTTCGTCGCGGTCGTCGCCGATGCCGAAGTTTTCCAGTTTGGTAAACCGGAAGTCTTTCATTTCTTTGGTTTCGCGGCCCATGATGAAATCCACGATAGTTTTCATCAGGTAGTTTTCGTTCAGGTCAAGGATGCTGGAGAGGACGTGGACCATTTCTTCCTGTACATCCACACGCTCCTTCGGGTTTTTGCAGTTGTCACACATTTTCCCGCAGCGGCTTTCTTCGAATTCCTCACCGAAGTAGTGCAGCAGGAATCGGCGGCGGCAAGCGGCGGTTTCGGCGTACGCCACGACTTCCTGCATGAGTTGGGCGCCCATTTCGCGTTCGGCTACGGGCTTGTCGCGCAGGAATTTTTCGAGGCGCAGGATATCGTTGTAGTTGTAGAAGGCGATACACTTGCCGGCGAGTCCGTCGCGACCGGCACGGCCGGTTTCCTGGTAGTAGTTTTCGATACTTTTCGGCATGTCGAAGTGGATGACGAAGCGCACGTCGGGCTTGTCAATGCCCATACCGAAAGCGATAGTGGCGCAGATCACGTCAATTTCCTCCATGAGGAAATCGTCCTGGGTTTTGGAGCGTGTTTTGGGGTCGAGGCCGGCGTGGTAGGGCGCGGCCTTGATGTCGTTGACGACGAGCATCTGGGCGAGGTCTTCGGCGGTCTTGCGGTTTTGTACGTAGATGATGCCGGACTCGTTGCGGAACTCCTCCTTGATGACCTGGATGATCTGTTTGATCGTCTGGTCTTTTTTGATTTTGGGGCGGATTTCGTAGAACAGGTTTTCGCGGTTGAACGACGAGATGTAGGTGTGTTCGCCGCCCATGTCGAGGTTTTTGAGGATGTCCTGCTGCACCTTCGGGGTGGCGGTGGCGGTGAGGGCCATAATGGGCACGTTGCGGGCAACAGCGTCGAGCATCACGCGGATGCGGCGATACTCCGGCCGAAAGTCGTGCCCCCATTCGGAAATACAGTGGGCTTCGTCCACAGCCACGAAAGAGATGTCGGTGTTTTTGAAAAACTCGATGTTCTCCTCCTTGGTGAGCGTTTCGGGGGCGACGTACAGCAGTTTGGTTTTGCCGTCGGTAATGTCCTGTTTCACCTTTTTCATCTGGGCTTTGGTGAGCGAGGAATTGAGGAAGTGCGCCACTTCGTCGGCGTCGGAGTAGCCGCGGATGCTGTCCACCTGGTTTTTCATCAGGGCGATCAGCGGGCTGATGACGATGGCCGTGCCGGGCAGCATGAGGGCCGGGAGCTGGTAGCAGAGGCTTTTGCCGCCGCCGGTGGGCATGATGACAAAGGTGTCGTTTCCGTCAAGCAGGTTTTGTATGATGGCGCCTTGATCGGCTTTAAAGGCGTCGAAACCAAAGTATTTGTGCAGGCTTTCGTGCAGGGCGTCGGGTGCAGCGGCTATCGAAGACATCGTTCGGATACTGGTTAAAATATAGCGTGTGGCGGTTGCGTCGGGGCCTTTTTTAAAGCAAAAGCCCCACGGTCGGCGGGGCCTTTTTTAAAAAAGCCGCCAAAGATATAAAAACAAACCGCATTTGCCGCGCAAATTTTTTTGGGAAAATTTGTTAAGGATTTTCAAGCGTTCCGGCGATAATTTGGCGAGAGCGGTTTTTGCCTTCGAAAGTCCAAATAATCACCTGCTCAAATTCGGTGTATTGGTTCGTGGCGGCGGGATATGGGGGATGGGAAAGATAAGATTTGGATGTGGCTACACCCCAATCTCCATCCACACGGGGCAATGATCGGAATGCACCACTTCGGTCAGGTGCCGCACGTCCGCCACGGCGCCTGCCAGGTTGTCGGTCACGGACTGGTAGTCAATGCGCCAGCCTTTGTTTTTGCTGCGCGAACCCGCCCGGAACGACCACCAGCTGTACTCCACCAATTCCGGATGCACCTGTCGGAACGCATCGGTGAACCCGTCGGCAAACCACCGGCTCATCCATTCCCGCTCTTCGGGCAGGAAGCCGCTGGATTTTTTGTTGCCCTTTGGGTCGTGGATATCCCGCTCGGTGTGGGCGATGTTGTAGTCGCCCACTACAATGAGCCGGGGCCGCTCTTTTTTCAGTTCGGCTACCCAGCGAAAAAAGTCGTCGAGGAAAACCATTTTGAATGCCTGCCGCTCCTCGCCGGTGGTGCCGGAGGGGAAGTAGCAGTTCAGCACCGACCAGTCGCCGAAATCGGTGCGCAGGATGCGGCCCTCGCGGTCGTATTTTTCGATGCCGCAGCCCACTACCACATCGTCGGGTTCGCGTTTGCTCAGGGTGCCGACGCCACTGTAGCCTTTTTTTTCGGCAGAATGCCAGTAGTGCCGGTAGCCGAGCGCCTCGATTTCCAGCAACGGAATATCCTCAGGCGTGGCCTTGGTTTCCTGCAGGCACACGATGTCGAAATGCTCCCGGCCCAGCCAGTCCAAAAATCCCTTGGAAATGGCCGAGCGCAGGCCGTTGACGTTGTACGAAACAATGCTAGACATAGGTTAGAAGGTTTCTGGTTGGAGGGTTTCTGGTTTCGCCGCTGTTGGCGTCTCGCCAACAACAACCTCGAGCGCTTCTGCCGCTGTTGGCGTCCCCGCCAACAGCAACCCCGAGCGTTACTTTTGCTGTTGGCGGGGACGCCAACAGCGGCGGTTTTTAAAACCTGGAAGGTTTAGGATCATTGGAAGGTGACCTTTTCGATGGTGTCGCCAGGCTGGAGTTTGTGTACCACGTCCATGCCCTGGGCTACTTTTCCAAAGATGGTATAGCGCCCGTCGAGGTGCGGGGTGGGGGAGTGGGTGATAAAAAACTGGGTGCCCTCGGTGTCGGCGCCGGCAGATGCCATGCCGAGGTAGCCCTCGTCGTCGTACCAGGCCATGCCGATTTCGGTGCGGATGGAGTAGTCGAGCGATCCGTAGCCGTCGCCGCGCGGGCAGCCGGCCTGCACGACGAAGTTGGGCACCACGCGGTGGAAGGTTTTTTTGTCAAAAAATCCCTTTTTGGCCAGGTCGAGAAAGTTCACGACCGAGCCGGGCGCCCAGGCCGGGTACAGTTGCAGGCTGATATTGCCTTTGGCGGTTTGCAGCACCACGCGGGTGGCCGAGTTGATGCTGGTGAGCAGTTTCCAGTCAATCGGGTGGTTGTACGGCGGCTTTGTCGCCGCCGGTTCGGGGTTGCCTTCGAGGCAGGCTACGGCTTTTTCAAGGGCGATGTATGCCTCGTAGTCGCGCGGAACCTGGAGCCGGGTCAGCGCTGCGCGCAAGTCGCCGATCTGAGCCGAATCGGCGAAGGTGTGGTACTGGAGCACGGGTGCGCAGAGGCCGTCGGCGGCAGCGGCCACCATGCCCGGGTCGCCGGTAGCGATGGCCTCCAGGAGGTAATCAAACAGGTCGCGGCGCACATTGCGGGCGTTTTCGCCGAAGGCGCGATAAAACTCCGGGTTTTTGCAAATGGCGGCGATGGCTTCCACGGCGGCACTTTTCACAATGGGATTAGGGTCGCTGAAGCCCTTGTCGTGAATCCACTTGAACTGCCAGCCGAATTCTGTCAGGGCATTCAGGCAAGCGGCGCGTTCGTAGGGGTTGGTGGCTTTCAGGAAAAAATCGCGCAGGCGGTAGTTGATGTATTCCTTTTTCTCCGGCTGCCCGAAACCCGGAATCCATTTGTACGAGGCCCGGTACAGCGCAATGCGGGTGGGCCAGGGCAGTTCGGGGTTATCGCGGGCGATGCGCCAGTAGTAGTCGCCGTCCTGTGGCTGGCCGTTGGCCACAAAAAACTCGGCAGCCGTGCGCGACACGTGGGGGTTGTTGTCCAGCACAAACGGCGACACCAGCGCCCGCACGGTATCATACTCAAATTTGGCTATCGCCTGAATCAGGTTGCACTTCACGCGCCAGTCCTGTTCGGTTTTGATGACTTTGGAGAGCATGGCGAATGCGGGCCTGGCGCCGGATTTTCCCAGCGCTTTGGCCAAAGCCATGCGGATGTCGGGGTCTGACGAGCGCACATAGGCGGCGGCCAGTTCCACGGCCTGCGTGCTGTCGGGCACCACCTCGGGGGTGCGGGCGAGGTAGTGCGCCGCCATGAGCCGCGCCGTGCCGGGGATACGTTCGTTGGCCACATAACTCACCATACGCGCGGTGCCGGCCCGGTCGGTTATTTTGCGCAGGGCGTAGCGGTAAATGGCGCGGCACTGGCCTTCCAGCAGGAGGGTGTCGGTGGGGAAATACGTGCTGACCGAGGCGATGTGCGCGAGGTTGACCGGCCCACCGCACTTGCCGATGGCTTCCAGTACCACGGCGTTGAAGCGCTGGTGCTGTGAGAGGGAGTCGTCCTGCCGGAAGGCGTTCAGCAGGGGCAATTCGGCGCGCGCCGAGCCGATTTGTCCCAGCGAAAAGGCTGCTGCGATGCGGATTTCCTCCAGGGTGTCGCGCAGCAGGGTGACGAGCGGCTCCACGGCGGCGGAGTCGCGCACGGAAGCGAACGACAGGGCCGCCAGGTACCGCATGGTGGCGGTGGGGTGGCTGAGGTAAGCCACGAGGCTGTCGGTTTTGCCTTCGTCGCGGAGGTTGTACAGGTGTTGTACCTGCTTGTTGTTCAGGTCAATGTTGATGATCTGGGACTCCGGGCGCTGTCCGTCGGGCGGCACACAGCCAAACAGTCCGAGGAGTATGGAAAACGCGAGGAGCAGAAAGTGGTAGCGGCGCATGTCGGCAGTTTTGCGGCAAAAGTAAGAGTTGTTGGGGAATAGGTGCTGCGCTCATGTTCTGTGCGATTATGAGCGTTATGGTTGAAAAAACAAGGTAGTTTGGCCAAAAGGCTAAAGCGGATTTTTTTAAGAAATTCGGTGCGGGTACTTATGCTCCATTCACGCCGTTTAAGCAGCCTGGAAAACGAACTGGTGCAATGAATCGCCGCACTTTTTTCTATTATTATAATTGCCTCGGTCGTGCTATCGGCGTTGATTTCCTTGTCCAGCTGCGGCAGGGAAAAGACCATCTTTGAATTGCCCGATAATTATCGGGTGGAGGCTTATTGGGAGGCTACCGGGTTCATGGATGCCGGGACGATTTTCGAGGTATATAAAACGCGTGAAGGTTTTTGGTCAATAGATAAAAGGGTTGGCTATGCGGTAGATTGGCAGAATGACAGAATCACCGGCATGTCGAAACCGGCAATTAAAATCCTTGATAATTTTTTGATTATCAAGGATAAGTATGGTGAGGATACTATTCCGATCAAGCGAAATAAATACTGATTTCCGTAATTTATACACTCCCCGCCAGCATCTCCGCCATCTCCTCCACCGTCACCGTCTGCTGCTCGCCCGTCTGTTGGTCTTTCAGGTTGAGTGTGCCGTTTTGCATTTCGGTTTCGCCCACTATGGCCACGAAGGGAATGCTGCATTTGGCGGCGTACTCGAACTGTTTTTTCAACTTGCCCGGCTCGGGGTACAGTTCGGCGGGAATGCCGGCGGCCCGCAGGCGGCTCATGCACGCGAAGGCGTAGCGGTGCGTAGCCTCGTCGAAGGCCATGAACAACACGCGCACGGTTTCGGTGAGGGTATCTGGGAAGCCGTTGAGCATTTCCAGCACATCGTAGATGCGGTCGGCGCCGAAGGAAACGCCCACGCCCGACAGGCCGGGCATGCCGAAGACGCCCGTGAGGTCGGCATAGCGCCCGCCGCCGCCGATGCTGCCCATCTGCACGCCGTTGGCCGCTACTTCGAGGATACAACCGGTGTAATACGTGAGGCCGCGGGCCAGCGTGATGTCGAACTTGACGGCGTTCTGTAGCGGTGTTTTTTCCAGAAACTGAAACACGCGGTCAAGTTCGTCCAGGCCCTGCCGGCCGGTTTCACTATCGGCGAACACCGGGCGCAGCGCTTCCCACGATGGCGCCTCCAGCGTTTTTTCAAGCGTGGCAATGGCCTCTTCCGAAAACCCGCGTCCGGCCAGTTCCTTGCGCACGCCTTCGATGCCGATTTTGTCCAACTTGTCAATCGCCACGGTCATGTCCATGAACCGGTCGGCTACGCCGGCGGCTTCGGCGATGCCGTACAGCACCTTGCGGTTGTTGATTTTGATGGTCACGGGGATGCCGAGTTTGGCGAATGCCTCATCGTAAATCTGGATCAACTCGGCTTCGTAGTGCAGGCTGTCGGAGCCGATCACGTCGGCATCGCACTGGTAAAATTCGCGGTAACGGCCCTTTTGCGGTCGATCGGCCCGCCACACGGGCTGAATCTGGTAGCGCTTGAACGGAAAGGTGAGCGCGTGGCGGTTCATCACCACAAACCGGGCGAAGGGCACGGTGAGGTCGTAGCGCAGGCCGCGTTTGGCGATCTGCGGCACCAGCCGCGCCGAGTTCCGGTCGGCGAGCAGTTCCGCGTCGGCGTCCTTCAGGTAGTCGCCGTTGTTCAGGATTTTGAACAGCAACTGGTCGCCCTCGTCGCCGTATTTGCCGGTGAGGGTACTCAGGTTTTCCATCGCCGGCGTTTCCAGCGGCTGAAACCCAAACTTGACAAACACCGAACGAATGGTATCAAATATATAGGTGCGGCGCCGGGACTGCTCGGGGCCGAAATCGCGAGTGCCTTCAGGAAGGGATGGCTTTTGCATACGTTTGGAGGTTGAGCGGGTTGAGCGGGTTTAACGGGTTGAGCGGGTTGAGCGACAATTGGAGAGGACGCGAACATCAGCGAAAATTATGTCAACCCGTTAAACCCGTTAAACCCGCTCAACCCGCTCAACCTTTTTTTAGCCTTGATTTGTGCCGAACAACAGCCCTTTCTGGGCCAGGGTTCCGACGATGATGAGCAGGGCTATGGTGGTGTAGATGGCCGACTTCTTGTGTTTGTCGGTGTCGTTGGCTGCTTTTTTGGAAAACGTGCGGCCCAACTGAATCAGCACCACGGCGATGAGCATGGCGGTGATGTGTTCTACCGCCCAGTAGCGGGCGTTGGGGTCTTTCATGGCCATGCCGAAATTTTCAAAAGCAGATTTGGTCAGTTGGCTGGTGAACGCGTACATGACGAGGCCGAGCACGAGTTGCAGGTGGGTCAGGCCGAGCAGGGCAGCCGAGGCCGTGTTGTCGAGTTTTTCGTAAGGTTTGCGGTTCAGCCAGCCGGTGTAGGCGCGGATGAGGACGAAAATGAGAGCCGCCAGAAGCAGGTAGCGGTTGTAGGAGTGGAGCGTTTGCAAAAACGGGTGCATGACAGACGTATTAGTTATAGTTGCCGGGGAGGATACCCCTCGGGCAAAGGTAAAAAGTTTGCCTGCAATCGTCATTCCCTGTTGCGAGAGTCCATCCAGATCGTAACGGGGCCGTCGTTGACGAGCGCTACTTTCATATCGGCGCCGAATTCGCCGGTGAAAACGGGTCGGCCCGACTCCTGTCCGAGTATTTCCACAAACGATTCGTACAACGGAACGGCAGTTTCCGGCCGGGCTGCACGGATGAATGACGGGCGATTACCTTTTTTCGTACTCGCGTGCAGGGTAAACTGGCTGATGACTAATATTTCGCCGCCGATGTCCTGTACCGACAGGTTCATCAAGCCCGCATCGTCGGAGAAAATGCGCAGGGCGGCAATTTTTTTGCAAAGCCAGGCGGCATCCTCGGGGCCGTCGTCGTGCTCGATACCCAGCAGGATAAGCAGGCCCGGGCCGATGGCGGATTTTACAGTGCCGTGGATCGTCACGGAAGTGGAGGAAACACGTTGCAACACAATGCGCATGGCATGAAACAGTTGGGTGGTCGGGCCGGGGAGAAACGGGTTTGCGTTTGGCTCGAAAAAGCGTTTACCTTTGCGGCTTCCGCGCAGGTTTCGGCCTCGTCGCTGCAAAGATATGCCGATAGACATAGTTTGTATGGTCGCCTTCCTGTACGGCTTTTGGAAAGGGTACAATCAGGGCATCATTAGTACGATCTTCAACGTGCTGGCGTACATATTCGGCATCGTGTTCGCCTTCAAAATGACCCCTACGGCGACCAATATCCTCGAGACGGTTTTTAATACCGACAATCCCATGATGTTCGTGGCGGCGTTTGTAGTCAATGTCGTGTTCCTCATGTTTGTTATCCGGCAGGCTGCGAAAGGTTTCGAGGGTGTGCTCGGCTCGCTGCACCTCGGTATTATCAACCAGGCTGTCGGCGGGGCGCTCATGGGACTCTTCGGGGTGCTGATTTTCAGCGTGCTGGTCTGGTTTGGCGACAAGGCCGGTATGATCGGGGAGCAAACCCGGGCCGAATCGCGTACGTTCGAAACGCTGCTTGAACTTCCTGGCAAAACCAAAGTGATCGTGGATCGGATCAAACCTTTCGTGGTGGATGCCTGGGAAACTTCCATGAAATGGATGAACCGCATCGAAGACTACGGCGAACAAAAAACAGGGGAAGGCGCTGCCGGCGAAGACAA